>NZ_JBHWLC010000003.1:101228-126424 GCF_042730635.1 Streptomyces sp. NPDC059917 | reverse complement strand
GAGTTCATCGCCGACCGGCGCAGCCCCCCCCGGGCCCCCGCCCCCCGGCCCCGCCCGCCCGGGGGGCCGGGGCGGCGTCCGGCGCGGGGGGGGGGCCCCCCCGCGGCTGACGGACGACGGCCGGGCCGCGCGGGGGAGGGATCAGCCGTTCGCCGCGTACTCCCAGAAGGCGCGCATCAGCGGCGGCGGGGTCGGGCCGCCCAGCTCCAGCTGGGTCAGCAGGATCGAGACGGCGCCGGTCGACGGCACGAGGTGCGCGGCCGTACCGGTGCCGCCGACCCAGCCGTAGCGGCCCGGCACGTTCCACGGATCGCGCACCCGCACGTCGACCGACCCGCCGAAGCCCCAGCCCTGCCCCTCCAGGAACAGCTCGCCCCCGGCGCGCTGGGCCGGAGTCAGCCAATCGGTGGTCATCATGCGCACCGACTCCGGCGACAACAGCCGGCCGCTACCCGCTGGCAGGGTCCCTCCGGCGAGGAGCATCCGCGCGAAGGCGTACCAGTCGTCGACGGTCGAGACCAGCCCGCCCGCGGCGGACGGGAACGCCGGCTCACGGCTCCACTGGCCGTCGCGGGCGTCCACCGGCTCCAACGCCCCGCTCCCGTCGGCGGCCGCCCGGTACTGCTCGGTGAAGCGGCCCAGCGAAGCCGCCGGCACCGCGAACCCGGTGTCGACCATGCCCAGCGGGGCGAAGACCCGCTCGTCCAGGAAACGGGCCAGGGGCTGCCCCGCGACGCGGGCGATCAGTACGCCCAGGATGTCCGAGCAGGTGTTGTAGAGCCAGGCCTCACCCGGCTGGTGCAGCAGCGGGATCCCGGACAGCGCCTCGATCCAGGCGTCCGGCGCCGCGACGCGCTGCGGCTGCGGGGGTCCCTGGAGCAGCTCGCTGAAGAGCAGGCCGACCGCGGGGAGCGAGAAGTCCGCCGGGAAGCCGTACCCGGCGCGGAAGGTCAGCAGGTCGGACAGGGTGATCGGGCGGCGCGCGGGCACCACGTCGTCGACGGGGCCCGACGGCGTACGGACGACCACCCGGTCGGCCAGCTCCGGCAGCCAGGGCGTGACCGGAGCGTCCAGCGCGAGCGCGCCCTCCTCGACCAGCAACAGGGCCGCCGCGGCGGTGATCGGCTTGGTCAGCGAGGCGATGCGGAAGATGGTGTCCCGGGCCATCGGGGCGCCGCCCCGGGCATCGCAGGACCCCACGGCCGCCACCTCGACCGCGTCCCCGCGGGCCACCAGCGCCACCGCGCCCGGCAGCGTCCCCGCGTCCACCGGCGGTTCCAGGATCCCGCGCAGACCGGTCATGTCCCCACACTCCCCACTCGCGATGCTCCGACCGGGCGCGCTCCCGCGGCCGGCCCCTCGGAGGGGGGACTCCCGGGGCCGCCCGAACTCATCGCCGGACCGTGCCTAGCGCATGTCCATGCCCGGGTCGTCGATGCGGCTCTCCTGTTCGCTCTGCTCCTGGAGCCGCCGGGCCTTGTCCTGGAGCCGTTTGCGGTCCTGCGGGTCGGCGGCGCGCTCGGCCGCCTCGTTCAGTTCCTGCGCCTTGGCGCGCATCTGCCCGGCCCGGCCGCCGGGCTCGCCTGCAACGCTCATGATCACTCCTCGGATCGGTGGGGAGAGCGGGCGCAATCAGCGAAGCAGCAGTGCGGCGCGTCCGCATCCCGGGACGCGGGTCGCGTCACGGAGCGTGCCCGGCCCCGGCCCTGCGGGGCCACCGCGGACCCGGCCCCGCCGGTGTTCGGGGCGCCCCCGGAGGGGTCGTCGGGCACCGCGAAAGACCCGTCCGAGGGAGACGGGCTAGAAGGGGCCCATGCGCAGCTGCGCCCAGGTCTCGGCGCCGACGATCCCGTCCGGGGTCAGCCCGCGCTGCCGCTGGAAGCGACGCGTGGCGTCGGCGGTCGCCTCGCCGAAGGCGCCCTCCGCCTCGGCATCCGACCAGGACACCGGCACGCCCCAGAAGTCCAGCAGGCACTGGGCCTCGCGGACCGTCGCGCCCCGGCTGCCCTGCCGCACGGTGGGGGGCGTGGTGCGGACGTCCCAGCCGCACTGCACACCGGTCACCGGCCAGTCCGTGCGCGGGCCGCCCTCGGCGGCCGCCCCGACGGTTGCGGTGGGCGCCGCGGCGGCGGTCCCGGCGGCGAGCAGCCCGGCGGCGGGCAGCAGGGCGAGGGCGAGCGCGGCGAGCGCGGCGGACGCGGTGGCGCGGCCAAGAGCCTTCATGGGATTCCCGTTCCTCGTGCGTCGGACATGCCGATCGGACGTGATCAGCGCACGTGATCAGCGGACGCGATCACCGGACGGCCAGCGTAGGTGCCGGTCGGGCCGCTCCCGCCCGCGCCGATCCCGGAATGCCGAGAATGGCCTGATCCGATATCCGGAGTGTCAACTTCCCATATCGGACTGATACGTTCCGCGAGTTGATCTTGCCGGTCGCCCCCCGTGCGGCGCCGGCGATCCCCTCGCGCAAGGAATCCCACATTGGTCCGCCAGCCGTCACACCGTCATGCCGCGCCGTTCACCCGCGTCGCGCTGCCCGTCCTGCCCGCGCTCCTGCTGGCCCTGCTGCCCGCCCTCCCGGCGGCCGCCGCCGAGACACCGCACCTGGACTCCGTCGAACGCACGCTCCGCCAGGTCAGCCCCGGCCTCGAAGGCCGTGTGTGGGAGCGCACCGCGGGCAACAGCCTCGACGCGTCCACCCCGGGCGGCGGGGACTGGCTCCTGCAGACCCCCGGCTGCTGGGGCGACGCCACCTGCACCGAGCGCCCCGGGACCCGGCGGCTGCTCGACAAGATGACCGAGAACATCTCCCGGGCCCAGCACACCGTGGACATATCCACCTTGGCGCCGTTTCCCAACGGGGCCTTCCAGGACGCCGTCGTCGCGGGCCTCAAGGCCTCGGCGGCGGCCGGGAACAAGCTCACCGTCCGCGTGCTCGTCGGCGCGGCCCCGGTCTACCACCTCAACGTCGTGCCGTCGAAGTACCGCGACGACCTGGTGGGCAAGCTCGGCGCCGACGCGCCGAACGTCACGCTCAACGTCGCCTCGATGACCACCTCCAAGACCGGGTTGTCCTGGAACCACTCCAAACTCCTCGTGGTCGACGGCCAGTCGGTCGTCACCGGTGGCATCAACGGCTGGAAGGACGACTACCTCGACACCGCCCACCCGGTGACCGACGTCGACCTCGCGCTCAACGGCCCCGCCGCCGCGTCCGCGGGGAAGTACCTGGACGAGCTGTGGTCCTGGACCTGCCAGAACAAGGGCAACATCGTCAGCGTCTGGTTCGCCTCCTCCAACGGCGCCGGGTGCCTGCCCGCGTTGGCGCGAGCGGAGCCGCGTACGCCCGCGGGCGGTGACGTCCCGGTGATCGCCGTCGGCGGACTCGGCGTGGGGATCCGGCGCAACGACCCGACCTCGTCCTTCCAGCCCACCCTGCCCACCGCGGCCGACACCAAGTGCGTCGTCGGCCTGCACGACAGCACCAACGCCGACCGCGACTACGACACGGTCAACCCGGAGGAGAGCGCGCTGCGCACGCTCATCTCCAGTGCGGGCGCGCACATCGAGATCTCGCAGCAGGACCTCAACGCGACCTGCCCGCCCCTGCCCCGCTACGACATCCGGACGTACGACGCCCTCGCCGCGCGCCTGGCCGCGGGCGTCAAGGTGCGGATCGTCGTGAGCGACCCCGCCAACCGCGGCGCCGTGGGCAGCGGCGGCTACTCGCAGATCAAGTCCCTCTCCGAGATCAGCGACACGCTCCGCGACCGCCTCGCGCGGGTCACCGGCGACCAGGCCCGCGCCAAGGCCGTGATGTGCTCCGGACTCCAGCTCGCCACCTTCCGCAGCGCGGCCGACCCGACCTGGGCGGACGGGCGTCCGTACGCCCTGCACCACAAGCTCGTCTCCGTCGACGACGCCGCCTTCTACATCGGGTCGAAGAACCTCTACCCCGCCTGGCTCCAGGACTTCGGCTACGTGGTGGAGAGCCCCGCCGCGGCCGAGCAGTTGCGCGCGCAGCTCCTCGCGCCGCAGTGGCAGTACTCCAGGGCGACCGCCACGGTCGACTACGAGCAGGGCATCTGTCGCTGATATCAGGACATTCGGCGCCACGGTCGACATGCAGGGGCATGGCCACAGCTTCGGCCATGCCCCCGCTGTCGTCGGGGGGCGCCGCGGGGGCGCGGAACGGGATCCGGCAGGACCGGCCGCTCGCGGTCCGGTACGTCGATCCGCTCGCCGAGCCGTTCGCGCCAGCCGGGCGGCGGAGCGACGACCGGCGCGGGCCGTAGGGAATGTGCCACGGGCAGCTGCTCGCCCTCGACGGGTGCAGGGCACACCTTGTTGAGTCGTGCCGCGCCGGGAGGCCGCGTGCCGGGCCCGCGATCGGCGGAGCGGTCCGCGGCGGACCGGCGCCCTGCCCGGCATTTGCCCATTGAGCTACTTGAGGAGCATTCATGAGCACGGTTCGTTCTGCTTTCGCCCTCGGTGCGGCCGCGTTCGCGGTCACGGCGGCGCTCGTCACTCCGGCATCGGCGGCGGCGGACCCGGGGGCCGCGCCCAAGCCCGCGAAGTTCTGCACCTACGTCGTCGACACCGGCCAGGGCGGTTGTTTCGGGACCAGGGCGCAGGCCGCCGAGTTGGGCGCGAACGCCGAGTACAAGGACCTCGGCAAGATCTGGAGCGACGCCAACTCGGGCGGCAGCGAATTCACCTTCCGCGGCAGCGTGGGCTGCAACTGGCGCTACCCGGAGTTCAACAGCCTCTCCAAGTGGGGCTGGAACGACATCGTCAGCTCGGTCGAGGGGGTCACCTGCCCGATCACCCTGTGGGAGCACGGGGACTTCCGCGGCGCCCACCAGACGTACTACGGCTACAACGCCTACGTGGGTGACGGCATGAACGACAAGGCCTCCTCGGTCAGCTTCGACCTGCGCTGATCGCGCGGTGCGCCGCGGACCCCGGGTGGGGGACGCGGCGCACCGTGGGGCGGGGGCTCAGTGGAACAGCATGGAGGCGCCGCCGGCCGCCGTGGTGACCGAGCCGGGGCACAGGAAGCTCCCCGAGGTCTTGGTCGCGGTGAAGGCCTGGTTGAGGTACTTGCGGGTGGCGCCGTCGCGGTTCCACACGATGTTGGTGGCCTTGTACCGGCAGGAGATGAAGCTCTGCTTGCCGGTGATGTCGATCGCGTCGGTCCTCGCGACGCCGCTCGCGTCGTCGAAGGCGAAGGCGGGGTTGTTGTTGAGGTTCGCGGTGATGCCACCCGTACAGGACAGGTTGCCGCCGGGCGTGTTGATGGTGGTGCGGTCGACCGTCAGCGCGGCGGGGGGATTCGCGCTCGTCTTGGCATTGGTCCAGGTGCAGGTGTTGCCCGCGACCACGATCACGCCGTCGGCCCGCTGATCGGCGGTGGGGCCGAGGGCGACCGCCGCCGAGGATCCGGCGAGGACCGTGGCGGCGGCCAGGGCGGTCAGGCCCGTCCATTTCCTGATGCTCATCATGTGCTCCTCATTGTCATGTCCTCGTGGGGGTGGACCGACGCGCCGTGGAACGTCCCACAAGGACCTTGAAATGTCAGGCCCATGTCAAGCAATTGGCCGAATGGCTCCCCCCGCGCGGCGACCGAAGGCGGCGTTGGCCTTCATGAGGAGCGGGATCAGCGCGTAGGCGGCCACGGGGACGACCACCGCGGTGAGGATCAGGGTCCGCAGGGGCAGGGGGAGGTCCGTCATGACCGGGCCGAGCAGGCCGAGGGCGAGGGTGATCGTGGGATAGACGGCCAGCCAGGTGATCAGTGCCCGACGGTGAGCGGAGGGCCCGGCCGGGGCGGCGGGCCCGGTGCGGTCGGGGGTGGTGGCGGACGGGGTGGTGGGCGGGGTGGGTGTGGTGTCGGACATGGGTCTCTCCTGGTCGGGGCGGCGGCGAGCGGCTGGAATCCTGATCTCCAACCAACTGGTTGGAGTCTTGCGCATGATCCATTCCATCTCCAACCGGAAGGTTGGAGATGGGCTAGGATTCGGCCCATGGCCTGGGACACTGCGCGCACCAAACAGCTCCTGCTCGACGCCGCGGTCGAGGAGTTCGCCGAGCACGGCCCCGAGGGCGCCCGGATCGCCCGCGTCGCGACCCGGGCGGGCGTCAACAAAGAGCGCATCTACCAGTACTTCGGCGGCAAGGAGAAGCTGTTCGTCGCCGTCCTGGAGGCGGAACTGCGCAAACTCGCCGCCGCGGTGCCGCTGGCGCCGGAGCAGGCCGAGGACCTCGGCGACTATGCGGGCCGGATCTTCGACTACCACCAGCGGCACCCGCACTTCGTCCGGCTGCTGGCCTGGGAAGGGCTCCAGTGCCAGGACCGGGTGGCCGCCCAGTGCGAACGCACCGACCACTACGACGAGAAGATCGCGGCCATCGCCGCCGCGCAGCGGGCCGGGGCGGTCACCGATGGCGTTGCCCCCGGCCAGATCATGCACAGCGTGATCTCGCTGACCGTCTCCTGGTTCAACCTGCCCCAGCTCTCCCGCATGCTCGTCCCCGGCGTCGCGGACGGGGGCGCCGCCGCGCAGCGCGCGGCCCTGGTCGACGCGGTCCGCCGCCTGACGGCCTGACGGCTCGACGGCTCGACGGTCCGCGGGTACCGGCCGGGTCGGCGATCATGGTCGAGACGCGGACGCGGACGCGCCGCGCGGGACCGGGGGGTACGCCTCCTGGGGTGGGCCGCCTACGCGCTGCCGCACCGTCACGCGACCGTCGACGAGGACGGCGTCTCCCTGCGCAACGCCGGCCGGACGCGCCGGTTCGCCTGGGCCGAGGTCCATGACGTCCGCGTCGTCACGTACGCCTCCGTCTCCTGCGCGTGTTCCTGGCCGACCGGCGGGCGGCCGCCGGTTTTCCGGCCCCGCCGGGGTTCGCGCACGGCATCCCCGCGGAGGCCGACCTCGGCGCGTCGCGCCGGTTCCTCGCCGGTTGGGAGGGCGTCACCGTGATCACGGTCATGTCCGTCGTCCTGGTCATGGCCGCGGTCGTGGGACTCACCATCGCCGGGGTCGGCAGCGGGTACATCCACCTCTGACCCGGACCGGCCCGGCGTCGGCGCCCGCGTCAGACGGTGACGACGGACTTGCCGCGCACGCGGTGCTCCGACAGGCTCCGCACGGCCTCGGGTGCCTCGCTCAGCGGGTACGTCCGGTCCAGGGCCGGTGTCAGTCGGCCGTCCCCGACGAAACCGGCGAGCACGTCGAGGTCCTCGTACCGCTCCGCCGCGGCCATCGGGCGCAGTCGCTGGCCGACGAAGGGGGACAGCAGCACGGCCCGGAGCAGTCGGCCCATCCCGCCCGACCAGCGGCCCCCGGCCTCGTTGCCCACCAGGACGAGCGTCCCCCGGGGCGTGAGGAGCCGCCGCAGCCGGGCCACGGGCCTGCCGCCCGCGATGTCGAGGACGAGGTCGTAGCGGTCCGGCGCCCCGCCCGCCGCGCCCGTGCCCGTCCCCGCGCCGATCTCCGTGCGCGTGTAGTCGATCACGTGGTCCGCGCCGAGCGAGCGGACCAGGTCGGTCTTGGCGGTCCCGCACACCCCGGTGACCTCGGCGCCGTACGCCTTGGCGAGCTGGACGGCGTACGACCCCACGCCTCCGGAGGCCCCGATGACCAGCACCTTCTGCCCTGCCCGGAGGCCCCCGCTGTCGCGCAGGGCCTGGAGGGCGGTGAGCCCGGACACCGGCAGCGCGGCGGCCTGCTCGAAGCTCAAGGAGGTCGGCTTCAGGGCGAGTTTGGCCTGCGGCGCGCAGGCGTACTCGGCGAAGGCGCCCTTGCCCATGCCGAACACCTCGTCGCCCGGCCGCAAGCGCGTCACGTTCGCGCCGACCGCCTCCACCGTGCCCGCGAGGTCCATGCCGGGTATGCGGTACTTGGGGCGCCGCAGCCCGTAGCCCATCAGCCGGATCAGGTACGGCGTCCCCGTCATCAGGTGCCAGACCCCGGCGTCGACCCCGGCCGCGCGCACCCGGACGAGGACGTCGTCGGCGCCGGGGACGGGCCGCTCGACGGCTGCGTCGAACCTCATCGCGTCGGCCGAGCCGTACGCGTCCTGGACGATGGCTCTCATGGCCCCTCGCTTCCCTCGTCGGTGGTGCCGTCGGTGTCGGTGTCGGTTCCGGCGTCCGTGCCGGTCCCGGACGCGTCGTCGTCCGGGTACTGGAAGACCGCGTCGAGCGGGACCCGGAAGGCGCGGGCGATCTGGAACGCCATCTGGAGCGAGGGGGAGTAGCGCCCCTTCTCGATGGCGATGACGGTCTGGCGCGTCACGCCGATCCGGTCCGCCAGCTCCGCCTGGGTCATCTCCCCGTGGGCGAACCGCAGGGCGCGGATGCTGTTGGTGACCTCCGTGGGCTTCACCATGCCTGGAAGCCCCGCCGGTAGGCGGCGATCTTGGCCATGGAGCCGAGGACCGCCGACAGGACGAAGGCCAGGTAGACGGCGTTGGCGATCCAGAAGTAGTCCAGCTCGGCCATCGCCATCAGGAGCGCGGCCACCGCGCCGATGACGACGAAGGACTGTCCGATGTGCTCGCCGAACCGGCTGATCTCCCGGTCGCGTTGGTCCGTGCGCCGGTCGCTCCGGGGGGAGCCGATGCCCAGGGCGATGTTGACCGCGATCGTCGCGGCGATCGAGCCGCCGATCGACCACAGCATCAGCGCGACGTACGGCACGTCCGTGGGGGAGCCGCCCCCCGCCCGGCCCAGCACCAGGGAGAGGTACACCGCGTACGCCGCGATTGCCACCAGCCCCATGGTCCAGGCGCGCTTCTCCTCGAACGACACGTGCGCCCTCCGTTTCCGTGTAAAGCATCTTTGACACGATGAACGTAAGGTCTGCTTGACCTCGTGTCAATGTTTCTTTACTTCATGCGGCGCGCGGGCGGATCGGGGCGCAGGTGTGACCCGCCCGGGTGACATGAGGGGCGTCGAGGTGGAACGGATCGTCCGGCGTGACTGTCTACCCTGACGCGCACCTGAAGCGGTGCGCCCCGGACCCGGGGGTCCGGCCCGGAACATCGCAGAGAGCAGTTCTGATCCGTGAGTCTGATGAGTAACGCGTTCCTGGTGACCATCCTGCTGGGTACGGTGCTGGTGTTCGCGGCAGGTGTGTGGCTGTGGCCGCGGCTCGCGCGGCGCAGCTGGCGGGCCGTGCTCGGCCGCGTCGGCCTGATCCTCACCGCGCAGGTGCTCGTGCTGGCCTCGGTCGGGCTGGTGGCGAACCGGACCTTCCTGCTGTACGCGGGGTGGGGCGACCTGTTCGCCGGACAGAAGACGGAGGCCGCCCAGCAGGGCGACGCCCTGCCCGGAGGCGTCGCGGTCAAGGTCCTCGGCCGGCAGAAGCCCGAGGTGCCCGGCGGCGCCGACCCGCGGTCGGCCGGGGTGATCGAGAAGGTCATGGTGAAGGGCGAGCGGTCCCGGCAGGGCGGCGAGGCGTACGTCTACCTGCCCCCGGAGTACTTCCAGAAGGGCAACGAGCACCGCAAGTTCCCGGCGGCGGTCGTCCTCACCGGCTACCCGGGCATGGCCGAGAACCTGGTGCGCAACCTGAAGTACCCGCGGACGGCGTGGACGCTGGCCAAGGAGAAGAAGATGCCGCCGACGATCCTGGTGATGATGCGGCCGACCGTCGTGCCCTTCAACTCGCAGTGCATCGACATCCCGGGCGGTCCGGCGACGGAGACCTTCTTCGGGACCGACCTTCCCCGGACGATCGCGGGGGCCTACCGGACCGGCACCCAGGCCCGCGACTGGGGCATCATGGGCGACTCCACCGGCGGGTACTGCGCGTTGAAGATGGGCCTCCAGCACCAGGAGACGTACTCCGTGGCGATCGGCCTGTCGGCCGACTACAAGCCCGAGGTGGACGCCCAGTCCGGCGACCTCTTCCACGGGGACAAGAAGCTGGAGAAGCGTTCCGACCTGATGACGAACCTGGAGAAGCTGCCGAAGGGCAAGTCCTCCTTCCTGGTCACCACCTCGCTCATCGGCGAGTCGAACCTCAAGCCGACGCGGGAGTTCGTCGAGAAGGCGAAGGACCGCGCGAACGTCTCGTCGATCACCCTCGACAGCGGCGGGCACGGCTTCAACACCTGGCGCCGGGAGATCCCGCCGGCGATGGAGTGGATGGGCGCCCGTCTGGGCAAGTGACCCCGCGCCTCCGGCCCCTGCCCCGGATCAGGGGCCGGGGCCGGAGCCCGAGGCGGAGGCGCGGAGGGTCTGGCGGACCGACCACAGGACCGAGACCAGCGGCACCGCCACCACCGCGCCCACCACCCCCGCGGCGATGGCCCCCGCGATCACCGACAGGGCCACCACCACCGGGTGCAGGCTCACGGCCCAGCTCATCACCAGCGGATGCAGCAGGTGCCCCTCGATCTGGCCGATGACCACGATCAGCACGACCACCAGTCCGGCGACCAGCGGCCCCTTGACGGCCAGCGCCACGACGGCGGCCACGGCCAGCGCCACCGGCGACCCGATCAGCGGGATGAAGGCGGCGAAGAACTCCAGCAGGGCGAGCGGCACCGCGAGCGGCACGCCCAGCAGGAGCAGCGCGACGCACACCAGCACGGCGTTGGTGGCGGCCACCAGCACGATGCCGTGGGTGTACCCGGTGAAGGTCCGCCACGCCGCCCGGCCCGCGTCCCCGAGCCGCTGGCGCGCGTCGACCGGGAACTGGGCGCAGAACCACGCCCACTGCCGGTCGCCCGAGTGGATGAAGAAGACCGAGCAGAAGAGGGCCAGGGCGATCACCGTCAGCGCCTGCACCAGCCTCCCCGCGCCGGTCACGGCGGTGTCGAGCAGCGTGGAGCGATGGCTGGAGAGGTACGAACCGATCCGGGCCTGCAGGTCGCTGAGCGCGTGCGGATCCAGCCGGAACGGTGCCCGCTCCAACCACGGTTCGATCCGTGCCAGCCCGTCCCGGAACTCCGCGATCAGATCGGTCCACTGGCTGGCCACCGTCTCGCCGACGAACGCCAGCGCGCCGAGGACCAGCACGATGGAGCCGATCAGGGCGCAGGCCACCGCCAGCGGCCGCGGTATCCACCGGGCCAGCAGGTCGGTCGGCGGTCGCAGGAGCGCCGTCGCGACGAGCCCGAGGAAGACGGCGAGCCCGATCTCGTGGAAGCGCCCGAGCACCACGAAGACGCCGTAGGCCACGGCGGCCACGACCAGCAGCCGCCACGCGTAGGCGGCGGCCGTGCGCAGCACGGGCGACACGCGCGCCGCCCCCGCCGGGTAGGTCCGGTACCGCGCGGGCAGCGCGGACATCCGCGGCCGCCCGCGCCGTCCGGCGGCACGGCGGGATGTGCGCGTCGAGCGCGCCGTGCCGCGCGGGGACGCGGGGGGCTGCCGCTGCCGGTGATCCGCCATGAGGTCATCAAAGGGCCGCCGCCCCGCCGCCGCCTCACGGGCGGGTCCGGCCGTTGGCCCCAATGGCCCCCTACGCTCGCGCGCCGCACGGCCGCGGTGTCCGCTGGAAGGGTGAACCGCGCACCCGGTGCCCGCTGGTGGGCCGACCTGCCCCCGGCGGCGGGCGCCGCCGTCATGGCCGCGGGCATCATCTCGGTCGGCCTGCGCCTGACCGGCCACGGCGCGGCGTCGCTCGTCGCGCTGGCCGTCGCCGGAGCCCTGTGGTGCGTACTCGCCGCCGACTTCGCGATCCGGCTGCTCGCCGACCGCGGCCGCTTCCGGTCCGAGGCCGACACTCCGGCGGCGCTCACCGCCGTCGCCGCCACCACGGTGCTCGGCGCCCGGCTGTCCACGCTGGGCTGGCGACCGGCCGCCGCCGCCCTGTTGGCGCTGGCCGTGCTGCTCTGGCCGGGGCTGATGCTCGCGGTCCTGCGCCACCGGCGCCGGGGCGAGAGCGGGGTGGGTTTCCTCGTCTGCGTCGCCACCCAGGGAGTGGCCGTCCTGGCGGCCGTGGTCGCCGCCGACAGCGGCCGGGACTGGCTCGCGCGGGCGGCGCTCGGCGCGTTCTGCCTCGGGCTGCTCCTGTACGTCGAGGCCCTGGTGCGGTTCGACTTCCGCGAGGTGCTGCACGGCGCGGGCGACCAGTGGGTGGCGGGCGGCGCGCTCGCCATCTGCGCCCTCGCCGGTTCCGCGCTCACGGCGTCACCCGTATGGGGAGGCGGGGCGCACGCCGCCCTGCGTACCGCCACCGTGGTGACGCTCGCCCTCTCGCTCGGCTGGTACGTCGTCCTGCTGGCCGCCGAAGCGCTGCGGCCGCGCCCGCGCTACGACATCCGGCGCTGGGCCACCGTGTTCCCGCTCGGCATGACCGCCGCGTCCTGCCTCTCGGCGGCCGGTCCGACCGGCGTGGGGTGGCTGCGCCCGCTCGGCGAGATCCTGCTCTGGATCGCGCTGGCGGCCTGGCTGCTGACCTTCACGGCCCTGGTCAGGACCCACCCCGGGGTCGGGCGCGACCGCTGATCGGCGCCGCCGGTCCCCGCGCCGCGGGTCCGGCGCACCTCGTCGGTGCACCGGACCACCGGCCGGGCCGGGCGCTCGGGCCGGGCGGCCCGGCCGGTCAGAGGGACATGTCGCGGGCGCGCCCGGGGCCCTCGACACCGGCCCGGCCGAACTGCTCGTCCAGGACCGACAGCCGACGCCAGTACTCGTCCTCGTCGATCTCGCCGGTGGCGAACCGCCGGCCGATGATCACGATGGGGGAGTTCTCGCCGTAGGGGACACGAGCGGCGGCCGCCCAGGGGGCACGGCCACCGCGCCGCCCGCGCCAGACGGTGCGGCGCAGCACCGTGACCACGGTGAAGATCACGGCCGCCCAGATCAGCGGGAAGAACAGGATCCACGGGCCGGGCCCGTCGTACGCCAGGGTGTTCATCACGACTGCGCTCCTCGGAAGGGGGTTGATCCGTCACCCCGAGCCTCGCCCCGGGAGGGCGCTCCGGTCGTCGTACCCCCGGCGGCACCGCGCGTACCCCCGGGGGAGTACCCGGGCGGGCCGAACGACGCCCGCCGGAGGCGAGGGGTCGGGACGGCGCCGGGTCCGGGTCAGCCGAGCCAGCCGGGCCGGACCAGCCCCGACTCGTAGGCCAGGACGACCAGTTGTGCCCGGTCGCGGGCGCCCACCTTCACCATCGCCCGGCTGACGTGCGTCTTGGCCGTCAGCGGACTGACCACCAGGCGGCGGGCGATCTCCTCGTTGGAGAGCCCCATGCCCACCAGGGCCACCACCTCGCGCTCCCGTTGGGTCAGCCGGTGCAGTTCCCCGGCCGCGGCCGGGTCCTGCGGAGCCTTCGAGCGGGCCGCGAACTCCGCGATCAGACGGCGCGTCACGCCGGGGGAGAGCAGGGCGTCGCCCGCCACCACCGACCGTACGGCGCGCAGCAGTTCCTCCGGCTCGGTGTCCTTGACCAGGAACCCGCAGGCCCCGCCGCGGATCGCCTCGAAGACGTACTCGTCCAGCTCGAAGGTGGTCAGCATGACCACCTTGACGGCGGCCAGCGCGGGATCCCCGGTGATCGCACGGGTGGCGGCCAGTCCGTCGAGCACCGGCATCCGGATGTCCATCAGGGCGATGTCGGGGCGCAGGGCGCGCGCCATGGCGACGGCCTCGGCCCCGTCGGACGCCTCGCCGGCCACCTCGATGTCGGGCTGCGCGTCGAGCAGCGCCCGGAAACCGGCCCGTACGAGCTGTTGGTCGTCGGCGAGCAGCACCCGCACCGGAGGGGGCGGTGGGTGGTCCGCGCTCATCCCGTTCATGGGCCCCAGGCTACGGCTCGGGCGCCCGCCTCCCGTGACGTCGCCGCTCACGCCCGCGCCCCGTCCGGGTCCGCTCCCGGGTCCGCACCGGTGTCCCGGGGCAGCCGGGCCACGACCCGGAAGCCGCCGTCCGGTCGCGGTCCGGCCTCGATGGAGCCGCCCCGGTCCGCGGCCCGTTCGCGCATGCCGGTCAGCCCGTTGCCGCTGCCGCCCGGGTTCCCGCCCGTGGCCGGTCCGTCGTCGTCGATCCGGAGCTCCAGGGCGCCGGGCGGGCGGGTGACGCGGACCCGCGCCGTGCGGGAACCGGAATGCCGCACCACGTTCGTCAGCGCCTCCTGGACGATCCGGAACGCGGCCAGGTCCGTGCCCGGTGACAGGCCGCGACCGTCCGCGGCGCCCTCCAGGGAGACCGTGAGCCCGGCGGACGCTGCCTGGGCGAAGAGTTCGGGCAGCCGGTCGAGTCCGGGAGCGGGCGCACGGGGCGCCGCGCCCGGGGCGCGCAGGGTGTCCAGTACCTGGCGGACCTCGCCCAGGGCCTCCTTGCTGGCGGCCTTGATGGTGCGCAGCGCGGTACGGGCCTGCTCGGGATCGGAGTCCAACAGCGCCAGCCCCACCCCCGCCTGCACGTTGATCACGGAGATGCTGTGGGCCAGTACGTCGTGCAGTTCGCGGGCGATCCGCAGCCGCTCCTCGTCCGCCCGGCGCCGCTCGGCGACCGCCCGTTCGGCCCGTTCGCGGGCCCGCTGCTCCCGGCGCACGCGCACCACCTCGGACGCGGCGAGCAGGGCGAGTGCCCAGGCGATCACCGGGCCCTCGGCCGCCCACGGGGCGGGCCCGTCCCCGGCGGGCGGCAGCCACCGGTAGAGCCAGTGCGCGATCGCCAGGTGCCCCGCCCAGAGCAGCCCGACGGAGGCCCAGGCGGCGTACCGGCGCCCGGCGACCACGGCGGACAGGCAGGCGACGGCCACGCCGAAGAAGACCGGACCGTAGGGGTACCCGCCCGCCAGGTAGCCGAGCGTGACCGCGCAGACCCCGCCCACCACGGCGGCCGGGTAGCGGCGGCGCAGGACGAGCAGGAGCGGACCGAGGACCAGCAGGATCCGGCCGGGCCACCCCAGTGGCTCCCGGTCCGGTTGCAGGTGCTGCACCCAGCCCGTGCCCACCTGCGCGACCACGGCGACCAGCAGGGCGGTGCGCCAGGGCGGACCGGGCCGCGTCCGGGTCCCGGTCCGCCGTGCCCCGCGCTCCCGCCGCGTCCCGCGCTCCCGCCGTTCCTCCATGCGGCCACGCTAGAGGGCCGCACCGCCCCGCGTCGTCCGCCGGGCGGTGCGGGCGGGCGTACTCCCCGCGTAGTACGCGCGGTACGTCAGCAGGTGAACGTGACGAGGCGGAAGCTCGCGTAGTGGTCCGCGGTGTAGTAGTCCTCGTCCGTCTGCTGTCCGGTGATGATCCGGCGGGCGCCGCGGGTCGGCGAGCCCGGGGTGACGACCGTGTACTCGTGGTAGTACCCGGTGGCGTGGCCGGGCAGCAGCCGCTCCCGGTTCTGGAAGACGACACCGTCCTGGGAGTACGGGAAGGGACCGCCCGCGTCGATGAGGTCGAGGGTGTGGTGGGCCTGGGACGGCAGGGCCGAGTAGCAGACGGTGCCCACCGCCGTGACGGGGGCGGCGGATACGGAGCCGGGCGCGGTGGACCCGAGGGACGCGGGCGACGCGGTGGCGACGGCCGAGGCGGTCGGCGCGACGAGCAGGGCGAGGCAGGCGGCGGTGACGCCACCGAGGGCGGCCAGGCGCGGGGGGATTCTCATGCGCCCATCGTGGCGCTCGCGCGGATACCGTCGTCAACATCAACTCCCTTGATTTCCAGGCCTGTTCACCGGCGGGTCGACGGTCGGAGGGCAAGTGTCCCCGGAGCTTCGGCGGGAGGACACCCGGCGAGCCCTGACCGTCGGACCGCGGGGAGCGGGTCGCTGCCGGACGCGGGGGGAGACGGAGGGGTGCACAAGCGTTTACCGTGGGGGGTGAACGCTTGTGCACCCCCCCGCTTCGGGGACCAGTGTCTGGAGCCCCATGCCCGCCGTGCAGCCCGAGCCCGAGCCCGAACCCGCCCTCGCATCCGATCCCGCGTCCGCGTCCGCGTCCGCGTCGGCGTCCGCGTCCGCGTCGGCGCCGGACCTCCGGTCCGTCTCGCGCCTGACCGTCCCCGTGCTCGCCTTCTGCGGCGCGGTCGTCGCGGTGATGCAGACCCTGGTGGTGCCGCTCCTCCCGCACGTCCCCGACCTCACCGGGGCGACGCCCGGCGCGGCCGGTTGGCTCGTCACGATCACCCTGCTGACCGGGGCGGTCTTCACGCCCGTACTCGGTCGTGCCGGTGACATGTACGGGAAGCGGCGCGTGCTCCTCGCCTCGCTCGGCGTGCTCTCCGCCGGATCCGTGCTGTGCGCGCTCACCTCCGCCATCGGCGTCCTGATCGCGGGCCGCGCCCTCCAGGGGGCCGCGCTCGCCGTCATCCCGCTCGGCATCAGCATCATCCGCGACGAACTCCCGGCCGAGCGGATCCTGCCGTCCATCGCCCTCATGAGCTCGACCCTCGGCATCGGCGCCGCGATAGGGCTCCCCGTGGCGGCCGTCGTCGTCGAGAACTTCGACTGGCACACCATGTTCTGGGCCTCCGCCGCCCTGGGCGTGCTCGACGTCGTCCTCGTCCTGTGCTTCGTGCCGGAATCCCCCCTGCGCACACCGGGCCGCTTCGACGTCATCGGTACCCTCGGGCTCGCCGTCACCCTGGTGGGGGCGCTGCTCGCGATCACCCAGGGGGCGGACTGGGGCTGGGCCTCGGCGCGCACGCTCGGGCTGCTCGGCGGCTCGCTGCTGGTCGGGCTGCTGTGGGGGCGCTACGAGCTGCGGACCGCTTCCCCGATGGTCGACCTGCGGGTCTCGGCCCGACCGGCGGTGCTGCTGACCAACGTGGCCGGACTGCTCATCGGCTTCGCCTTCTACGCGAACTCCCTGGTCACCGCCCAGATGGTGCAGGAGCCCACGAGCACGGGCTACGGCCTGGGCGCCTCCATCGTGGTCAGCGGAATGTGCCTGCTGCCCGGCGGCCTGGCGATGGTGGCCCTGTCCCCCGTCTCGGCGCGGATCTCCGCCGCGTACGGCCCCCGGACGGCCCTCGCCCTGGCCGCCGCCGTGATGGCGCTCGGATACGTCGTCCGCTTCTTCACCAGCCACAGCCTCGGGCTGATCGTGGCCGGCGCCACGGTCGTCGCCTCCGGCACCGCGATCGCGTACTCCGCGCTCCCGGCGCTGGTCATGCGGGCCGTGCCGGTGAGCGAGACCGGCGCCGCGAACGGGCTGAACACCCTGATGCGTTCGGTCGGTCAGGCGTGCTGCAGCGCGGTGGTGGCCGCGGTACTGGCGCACGTCACCTTCACCGTCGGCGGGCGCAGCGCCCCCACCCTGCACGCCTACCTGCTGATCTTCCTCATCGCGGCCGGCGCCGCGCTGGCCGCCCTGGTGGTGACCCTCTTCCTGCCCTCGGCGCGCCCCGGCGGCCCGGCGGGTAACGTCGCGGTGACGACTGCTGCGCCCGCCGCCCGGGAGACCATGACATGAGCGCGATCGAGGACCCCGTCACCGCGCCCGTCGCGGGGGCCGACGGCGAGGGGGAGGGCGCCGGGGCGGGGACCGGTCGTGACGCCATCGTGCGGGCCGCCCGCCGCGCCTTCACCCTGCGCCCGTACGCCGAGGTCACCCTGCGCGGCATCGCCGCCGACGCGGGGGTCAGCCCGTCGCTGATCGTCAAACGGTTCGGCAGCAAGGAGCGCCTGTTCAACACGGTCGCCGATTTCCGCCCGGCCGCGGACGCCCTCTTCGCCGGGGCCCCGGACGCGCTCGGCCGCCACCTCGTCCTGACCATGGTCCGGCTGCGCGACGAGCTGCGCGGCGACCCGCTGCTGCGGGTGGTCTTCTCCCTCGGGAACGACGACGAGCGCACCCTGCTGCGCGAGCGCTTCCGCGAGCAGGTCACCGGCCGACTGGCCGACTCCCTCGCCGGTCGGGACCGGGAGCTGCGCGCCGAGCTGATCGCCGGTCAACTGCTGGGGCTGGGCGCCACCCTGAGCCTGCACCGACCCGACGGCGCGGGCGCCCGTACGCCGCCGGAGCGGCTCGCGGAGCTGTACGCGCCCGGACTCCAGCGGCTGATCGACGGCGGGGCCTGACGGTCGGGCCCGGCGTGGCGCCCGGGCCCGCCGCCCTCCCGCTCACTCGAAGCGGCTGGGGTCGCCCGCTCCGCGGCGCACGATCTCCGCCTCGCCGCTGGAGAAGTCGATGACCGTGGTCGGCTGCGTCCCGCACTCGCCCGAGTCGACGACGATGTCGACGACGTGGTCGAGACGGTCCTTGATCTCCCAACCCTGGGTCATCGGATCGGGCTCGTCCGGCAGGAGCAGCGTGCTCGACAGCAGCGGCTCGCCGAGTTCGGCGAGCAGCGCCTGGGTGACGACGTGGTCGGGGATGCGGACACCGACCGTCTTCTTCTTGGGGTGCTGGAGCTGGCGCGGCACCTCCTTCGTCGCCGGGAGGATGAAGGTGTAGCTGCCCGGAGTGGCCGCCTTGATCGCGCGGAAGACGTCGTTGTCGACGTAGACGAACTGGCCCAGCTGCGCGAAGTTCTGGCACACCAGGGTGAAGTGGTGGCGGTCGTCGAGCTGGCGGATCGAACGGATCCGACCGACGCCGGCCTGGTTGCCCAGCTGGACGCCCAGCGCGTAGCAGGAGTCCGTGGGGTACGCGACGAGCTGGCCCGCGCGGATGCCGTCGGCGACGCTGCTGATCGTGCGCTGCTGGGGGTTTTCGGGGTGTACATCGAAATACTTCGCCATCCGCCGAGCGTACGTGATCAGCGGCGCCCCGCACCCCGCTGAGCGCCGGTGGCCGTGCGTTCGGGTCCCCGCCCGTGCGGGACGGAGTAAATCGAGCAGATGTTCGGATCGCGCGGTACGCTCGACACATGCGCGGCCTCCACGGACTCCAGGGTTCCCTCTTCGACCAGAGCGACGAAACGGCGCTCGGCCCGCTCGCCGGCCTGCGGCGCACCGTGCTCGGGGCCGGAGCCTGGGTCGACCACCTGCCCGGTTGGCTGACCGGGGCGGACGCCCTGTTCGAACGGCTGGCCGCCGACGTGCCCTGGAAGGCCGAGCGGCGGCAGATGTACGACCGCGAGGTGGAGGTGCCGCGGCTGCTCGCCTTCTACCGGGCCGACGACCCGCTGCCCCACCCCGTGCTCGTCGCGGCCCGGGAGGCGCTGGGCCGGTACTACGCCACCGAGCTCGGCGAACCCTTCGTCACCGCCGGTCTGTGCCTCTACCGGGACGGTCGCGACAGCGTCGCCTGGCACGGGGACCGCAACGGGCGCTCCGCGACCGAGGACACCATGGTCGCGATCGTCTCCGTCGGCGACCCGCGGGACCTCGCGGTCCGCCCCCGCGACGGCGGTGCGACCCTGCTGCGGCTGCCCCTGGGCCACGGCGACCTCGTGGTCATGGGCGGTTCCTGCCAGCGGACGATGGAGCACGCGATCCCGAAGACCGCCCGCGCCGTCGGCCCCCGGATCAGCATCCAGTTCCGCACCCGCGGGGTGCGGTGACGGCGTCGGGGCGGGTGCTCGCGTCCAACGGGTGGAAGCCCCCCTCGCCGGGGCGCCGGGGCGGGCAGGATCATCACCACGAGCACCACACCGCACCGGTTCCCGCACCCGAGAGGCTCCCGTGACGAACGTCGACGTCCCCGGCTCCAAGTCCATCACCGCGAGGGCGCTGTTCCTCGCCGCCGCAGCCGAGGGGACCACCACACTGCTGCGCCCGCTGCACTCGGACGACACCGAAGGCTTCGCGGAGGGCCTGACGGCCCTGGGCTACCGCGTCGAACGGCAGCCGGGGGCCTGGACCATCGAGGGGCGCCCCAACGGACCGGCGTCGGCCGAGGCCGACGTGTACTGCCGCGACGGCGCCACCACCGCCCGGTTCCTGCCCACGCTGGTGGCCGCCGCCGCCCGGGGCGAGTACCGCTTCGACGCCTCCGCCCAGATGCGCCGCCGCCCCGTGGCCCCGCTGACCCGGGCGCTGCGGGAGCTGGGGGTCGCCGTACGGCACGGCGACGTCGAGGGGCACCACCCGCTGACCGTCACCGCGCGAGGGGTCAAGGGCGGCGAACTCACCCTGGACGCCGGGGAGTCCTCGCAGTACCTGACCGCCCTGCTGATGCTCGGCCCGCTGACGGAGGCGGGCCTGCGGATCACCGTCACCCGGCTGGTCTCGGAGCCGTACGTCGACATCACCACCACCATGATGCGGGCCTTCGGGGTGGAGGTCGGGCGCGAGGGCACCGACGGGGGCCGGATCTACACCGTGCCGCCCGGCGGGTACCGGGCCGCCGCCTACCCCGTCGAGCCGGACGCCTCGACCGCGAGCTACTTCTTCGCGGCGGCCGCCCTCACCGGCCGGGAGGTCACCGTGCCCGGCCTCGGCCGCGACGCCCTCCAGGGAGACCTGCGCTTCGTCGAGGTCCTGGAGCGCATGGGCGCCGCCGTGCGGATGACGGGCGACCGGACGACCGTGACCGGCACCGGTGAACTGCGCGGCCTGAGCGTCAACATGCGGGACATCTCCGACACGATGCCCACGCTGGCGGCCATCGCGCCCTTCGCCTCGGGACCTGTGCGCATCGAGGACGTCTACAACACCCGGGTCAAGGAGTGCGACCGCTTGGAGGCCTGCGCGCAGAACCTGCGGAGCCTGGGCATCGACGTCGCCACCGGGCGGGACTGGATCGAGATCAGCCCGGGCGCACCCCGGCCCGCACGGATCACCACCCACGGGGACCACCGGATGGTGATGTCCTTCGCCGTGACCGCGCTGCGCACGCCCGGCATCACCTTCGACGACCCCGGTTGCGTGCGCAAGACCTTCCCGGAGTTCCACACCGCCTTCGCGGCGCTCCGCGCGGGCTGGGCCGAAGCGCCCGGGCGGGGGTAGGCGGCCGCCGCGGGGGAGCGCCCGGATCCTTTGCCCTACGGTCGACCGGCGGCCGGTCCGTCGCGGATAGCGTCGAGGACATCCAACGACCTCGACGGGAACGGCCGGTGACCCGGCCGGGCCGATGGGAGAAGTGTGCCGTGAGCCTGATCAACCTGATCGACACCGCGACGGACCTCGACGACGCGTGGAGTTCACGCGTCGTCGGGGAGGTGGGCGCCGCCCGCGTGAAGGTCCTGCGGATGGACGGGCTGCCCGTCGAGGTGGAGCGTCACGAGGAGCCCGAAGCCCTGCTCGTCCTCGACGGGCACCTCGCGCTCGACGTCGACGGCCGCTCGGTGACGGTGGCGCCCGGCGAGGTCTACGTGGTCCCGGCCGGCACGCCCCACGCGGTCCGCCCCGGCAGCCGGGGCACCCTCGTGATCGTCGAGACCGGCGCGGGCCTCAGCTGATGCGGAAGCCCGGGGTCGGGAGGTCGCGGTGGAAGGTCAGGCGGTCCCACGTGGGGTACGCGAGGTCGGTGACCGTCAACAGCAGCCCCGCGGCGTCGTGCAGGGTGCGGCGCACGGACAGGCCGCTGGCCGCGGTGGCGGCCGACGGGTGCGTGGTGCGGGTCATCGTGATCGTCTCGGCGGTCCGGGCGGTCGTCGCGATGTGCTCCAACCACCGGTGCAGCGGCCCCAGGTCCTCGTCGCGGGGCGCGGTGGCCGCCCGGTCGCGGTAGCCCGCCAGCTCCGGGGTCCCGGCGACGACGGCCGGACAGAGGTACGTCACGGCGTGGTGCAGGGTCTCGCCCGAGGGGCCGAGGGTGCGGTGGTGGTGCACCAGGGTGCGTTCGCCGCCGCCCATGGAGAGCAGGGCGGCGAGCGAGGGCGCCACGGTGACGTGCGTCAGCCAGTTCTGGCTCGGGGCGGCGGGAGGCGTCCGGCGCGCGGGGCGGGCGGGCGGTTGGACCGCCGTCACCGACCGGGTGCCGCGGCGGCCGGTCACGATCAGGCCGTCCTCGCGCAGGTGTTGCAGGGCGGCGCGGACGGTCTGGCGGTTCACCTGGTAGCGGGCGGCCAGGACGCGCTCGGAGGGCAGCTTGGCGCCGGGGGTGCGGGCGGTGCGCTCCAGTTCCTGCCGCAGCGCTGCCGCGATCCGCTGGTACTTGGGCATGACGGCGGGGCCGTCACCCCGCGAAGGGGAGGGCATGGCTTCTCCTCGGACGGGTGGTCAAGGACTGCGCGGTCTGCTGAACCAACGTAGCAGTGGTCTATACCTTTCGGTGAGTAGGTGTTCGGCAACCGAACGGGTTTGGCCGGAACGGAACCCAGGGCGCCGCCCCGGGGATAGCGTGGTGGCGGCCTCGACCCGGGCCCGCTCGCGGCCCCGGTCCCGGAGCGCGAGGGGGCAGGACAGTGGTGGACACGGACCACGGCACGGCGGCGGAGTTCGCCCGCTTCTACCGCACGCACACCGCACGGCTCGTCGCGTTCCTGCTGGTGCGGGGCGCCGCCCCGGACGCCGCCGCGCGGCTCGCCCAGGACGCGATGGCCGCGGCCGGGGAGTGGACGGCCGTCGACGCCGCCGCACCGGAGCCGCCGGACGGCCCCGCCCCCGGCCGTGACCGCGCGGGGGAGTTGCGGGCGTGGACCCACCGGGTCGCCCTCGCGGGACTGGAGCGACCGGCGCCCCCGGACCCGGCCGGGGCGGCCGGGTCCGCGCCCCCGGCCGGTGGGCCGATGGCCCCCGCGGCGCGGGAGGCGGCGGCCCACGGCGGATGGCGGGCCCTCGCCGACCGGTTGGCCGGTCTCGAACCGCGCCGCCGCCGGGTGATCGCGCTGACGACGGTCGGGTGCGCACCGGGCGCGATCGGCTACGAGCTGCTCCTGCCGACGGGCAAGGTCCATCGGACCCTGCGGTCCGTGGCGCGGCTGCTGGGGGAACCGACCGAGGACGCGCTGACCGCCCGGCTCGCCGCCGCGCTGGACGAGCTGGCCGCCGCGCTCGACGGCGTCCTCGACCTGGACGCGGGGTTGGCCGAACTCGCGGGCCGCGGCGGCGCGGGTTTCCCCGGGGCCTGGGGGCTCGACCCGCGGCTCCCGGTCCCGCGCTGGGCCGCCCCCGCTCCACCCGCCCCCGCCCCCACCCGTGCTCCGGGACCCGGCCGCGAGGTCGAGGCGCCGCTGCGCGCCTACGCCGCGCGACTGGCCGGGTGCGACGGGGCCCACCGGGCCGCCGTGCGCGGCCACCTGCCCGCGGCCGAGCTGGCCGCCGTACGCCTGGGCGCGCTCTTCGCCTTCCACACCGACCGGTTCCGCAAGGACGCCGAGGCCTCCTGGTACCGGGACTCCGGGGTCGACTTCCCCGCCGTCGACGCCCGGGCCTTCGCCGACGCGCTGACCCGGGACGTCACCAGGGCCCGCGCCGCCTTCGACGCGGTGTCCGGACCCGGCGCCGCGGCCCCGCGCCGGGCGGGCGGCCTCGCGTCATGGCTCGCGCACGACGAGCCCGGCTCGATCGAGGTCTCCTACGGGGGCATCGAGCTGGCCGTCGCCCTGGCGGAGTTCCGCGCCGGAGCCCTCGCCGGGGCGCTGCGCACCCTGTCCCCGTCCGGCGCGCCCGACGACGGCGCCCTCTACCGCGCGTTGGCGCGGGTCGAGCCGCCGGTCCGGCTGTCCATCGGCCGGTTGCGGCACCTCGAGGCCGACCTCTCCCTGGCCGAATCGACCCTGCCCGAGGGCTACTACGTCGACATGACCCGCGACTTCGCCGCCGACGACGCGCTCAACCAGGACCTGATCCACGGCCTGGACGCGATCGAGCGGACCCTCGCGGAGGCCGCCCCCGACGACCGGGAGGCACCCGCGGCGCAGGGGGACCCGCGCCCGGGCCGACGCGGGGGCGGGCGGACGTAGGGTGGGCGGCATGTCGCAGAACGCAGGGGTCACAGGAGTCGCGGGAGCCGCACCGGACGGAGAGCCGCGACAGGACGGCGCTCCCGACGGCGTGGACACCGCCCGGGTCGTCTACGGATGCATGGCGCTCGGCGGCAGTTGGGGCCCGGACCCCTACCGCCCCGCGGACGTCGACCAGGCCGAGGCGGTGATCGAAGCGGCGCTGGAGAGCGGGATCAGCGTCTTCGACCACGCCGACATCTACAGCCGGGGGAAGGCGGAAGCCGTCTTCGGCGAGGTGCTGAGCCGCACGCCGGGCCTGCGCGAACGCGTCACCCTCCAGACCAAGTGCGGCATCCGGCTGGCCGACGGGGACCGCCCCGGCCGCTACGACCTGCGCGCCGCGACCATCCGGCAGCGCGTCGAGGAGAGCCTCGGCCGCCTGCGCACCGACGTCATCGACGTCCTGCTCCTGCACCGCCCCGACCCCCTGGCCGACGCCGAGGAGGTCGCCGGGGCGCTCACCTCGCTCCGACGGCAGGGACTCGTCCGCGGCTTCGGCGTGTCGAACATGAGCGCCGCTCAGATCGCCGCCCTCCAGGCCCACCTCGACTTCCCCCTCGTCGTCAACCAGCTGGAGATGAGTCTGGACCGGCGCGACTGGGTGGAGGACGGCGTCCTCGTCAACACCGCCGCCGCCGCGGGGAACGGCTTCCCCACCGGGACGCTCGAGTACTGCCGGGCCCACGACGTCCGCCTCCAGGCGTGGGGCGCCCTGGCCCAGGGCCGTTTCACCGGGCGGCAGGAGACCGAGGAGCAGCACGCGACGGCGCGCCTCGTCCGCGCGCTCGCCGAGGCGAAGGGCACCACGCCGGAGACCGTCGTGCTCTGGTGGCTGCAACGCCACCCGGCCCGGATCGCCCCGGTCGTGGGCACGGGGCGCCCGGAGCGGATCCGTGCCTGCCGCGACGCCGCGCGACGGGAGCCCGACCTCTCCCACGACGAGTGGTACGACCTGTGGCTCACGGCCCGGGGCGCCCCGCTGCCGTAGCGCTAAGGGGACGTCTGCGCGGCGGTGAGGCCGCTCTCGCCGCCCCAGGTGAAGGTGAGCCCGCCCGCACGCGCCGCGTGTTCGAGCTGGCTCTGCAGGACGCTCATGGCGATGCTGGCGGCCTGTAGGCCGTCCACGCCGTGGATCTCGTAGACGATCGAATCGTCGATCCCCTCGATCCGGCAGGGGCAGATCCAGTCCCCGTCGGGATCGCCCTCCGGGCGCGGGGCGCCGAGCTGGAGCGAGACGGTGAAGGGCGCGCCGCTCTCGGGCACCGCCTCCAGCGTGCGGTGGGCGATGACGGGGCCGAGGGTGTCGCTGTCGGGCATGGTCGCTCCTGTGATCCGCATCCGGGCCGTCGGTTCGCGGAGCCCGGAGGTATGTCTGGAGGTGCTCGGGGTCGGGGCGGGCGGCCGCGGGCCCCCCGGGCCGCGGCCCGTCTCCCGACAAACCGGATATATGGTTTCC
>NZ_JBHWLC010000003.1:0-101218 GCF_042730635.1 Streptomyces sp. NPDC059917 | reverse complement strand
GCGCCGGGGTGAGGAAGGCGGCCATGTGCTCCTGGTCGTCGTAGCCGACCACGGAGAGATCGCCGGGGACGGCGATGCCGAGCCGGGGGGGGGGCGGGCCGGGGCCCCCCGCGCCGCCCGCCCCCTCGACCGTACTCCAGAAAAGCGGAATATCTGGTTCCCTCAGCCGGGCCTGTCGTCAACGTCCCACGTCAGACGGCACGCCCAGCGTCGGGCGCGGCCTAGAAGTAGACGTTCCAGGTGACGGTCGCCGAGGACGACCTGCCCGTGGCGTCGGTCACTGTCACGGTGCTGCTGCCGAAGCCCCAGGTGGTCGGGGCGCCGGTGATGAGGCCGGTCGAGGGGTTGACGCGCAGCCCCGCGGGCAGGCCGGTCGCCTTGAAGGCGTACGGCGCGCTCCCGCCGGTGGCCTGGAGGGCGAGGCTGACCTGCTTGCCGATGTAGGCGACCTGGTTGCCCGGGTTCCGCAGCACCGGACCGGTGCCGTTCGCCGGGGTGATCGTCCAGGTGAAGGAGGCGGAACCGGCCTTGCCCGCGCGGTCGGTGGCGGTCACCGTGACCTGGAAGGAACCCGCGGCGGTCGGGGTGCCGGTGACGGTCCCGGTGCTGGCGGCGATGGCCAGGCCGCCGGGCAGGCCGGAGGCGGTCCAGGTGTAGGGCGCGGTGCCGCCCTCCGCGGCGTTGCGCAACTCGACCGCGGCGCCGACGGCCCCGGACTGCGCGGACACGGCGGCCACGGTCACGCCGCCGGGCTGCGGGGTGGAGGTGACCAGGCTCGCGCCGAAGCGGCTCAGGGCCTCGTTCACGGGCTGGAAGATGGTGAACTTCTCGCCGGAGCCCGAGGTGCAGGTGGCGCTGCCGCCACCGGAATGCAGGCCGACCGCCTTGCCGCCGCTCGCGGTGACGTAGGAGCCGCCCGAATCGCCACCGGCGGAACAGGCGCTGGAGTAGGACAGGCCGTCGATGACCACGTTGCCGTAGTCGACGCTCTGGTCGACCTTGGTGACCTCGCCGCACCGCATCCCGGTGGTCTGGCCGGAGCGGCATATCGCGGTCCCGACCACGGCGTCCGCGGAGCCCGTGAGGGTCACGTCGCCCTGCCCGTACCCCGACACGGTGGGGACCACGTTCCAGCCGGGCTGGTCCACGTCGACGATCCCCATGTCCCCCTCACGGGCGTTGACGCTGCCCGTGCCGTTCCGATTGGACGTGCCGACCCGGGTGCCGTCCTTGCCGTACGCGGCCTGGTCGGCGTCGTTGGTGCAGTGACCCGCGGTCAGGAAGGCCTTGGCGCCGCCGCTGGTGCGGGTCACGGGGAAGCCGATGGAGCAGGGGCTCTCCGTACCGGGGACCCACTTCTCGCCGCCGACGACGTCCGCCTGCTGACGCGGGTGCTCGGCGCTCTCGGCGATCCGGACGATCGGCCCCAGGGCGGCCACCCGGGTCAGGAAGGCGGCGGTGGAGGCATCGCCCGCCGACCGGTCCACGGTGACGGTGATGCGGTTGTCCCGCGCGTCCGGGCCCCAGGAGAGCACGCCCGGCACGCCGGAGCCCACGGTACGGGTCACCGCGCGGGCGGCGGCGTCCAGTTCGGCGCGCCCGTAGCGCACCTGCCGGGCCACGGCTCCGGCCGCGCGCACGGTCGCCGCGTCCGCGGCGTCGGTGACGGCGGCGTTCAGCAGCCCCGTGGCCGGGTCGAACCACAGCCCGGCGACCCGGTCGCCGACCCGTCCCCGCACCAGCGTGGCGGCCCGCGCGGCGGCGGCCTCGTCCGAGACGCGGGCGCGCACCTCGTCGGCGGAGAGGTGGAGGTCGCGCTGCATCGACCGCAGCACCAGGGGCGATACGGAGGCGGCGGGAGAGGGTTCGGGTGCGGTCCGATCGGCGGGGCTCGCGCCGGCGGGCAGGACCCCCAGTCCGCCGAGGACGACGGCCGCGACGGCCGTCGTGACGGCGGCCCGCAGGGGCCCGGTGGGCAGAGTGCGCATGACGATCCCTTCGTGGGGGGCGTGCCGGTGCGATCGCCCGGCACGGAGGCCGGACCCGCGGGGGGAGCCGCGGAGCCGAGACCTGGGGACGGTCAACACCATCCGCCGGAAGGTTCGTTGCGGGCATCGGAGGAATCCCTTGCGGTCCCGAGGGGGCCGGAGCCGCCCCGGCCCGTGGACTGCGGGCCAAGGGCCCCTGCGCGCCCGGGTGTCCGATGGCGGGGCGGCCGAGATCGGCCGGGCCGCCCAGGCGGCCTTCGACGCACCGTCCCGCACGCGCGGTTCAAGGACGAGGCGCACGCCGCCTTCGACCCGGTGCGCTCAGCACGGGTCGGGCAGGCCACCCCGCTCGGACAGGTGGAGGACGAGCGCGGCGATGTTCCAGGCGTCGTCCTCGCCCCGGTGGTGGCGGCCTTCCAGCGGCAGCCCGGCGATCTCCAGGGCCCGCGCCATACCGGGGCGTTTGCGCAGGGCGTGTGCCCCGGTGAAGGCCGCCTTGGCGTTGGTGTGGTGCCGGCCGAAGGGATAGGGCGTCCGGGTGGCCGCGCACTGCCGGGTGAACTGGTGGCGGTCGTAATCGCCCCAACTCGCCCACGGGCGGACCCCCGCGCGGTGCTCCTTCGCGAGCAGTCGACATGCCTCGGCGAAGCCGAGCCCCGCGTCGACCTCGTCCTGGGTGAGACCGGTCAACTCGGTGCAGAACGCGCTGACCCGGGACCGGACGGGCCGCACCAGGATCCGATGCCGGGCGAGCCGCTCCCCGGCGGCCAGGTCGACGACGGTCAGCCCGATCTCGATGATCTCGCTGACCGCGCCGGGCGGTGTGCCGCCGGCCCAACAAGTGGCCTCGACGTCCACGACGTTCAAGAGGCGCTCCGCCCCGGTGCTCCCCATGAGGGGAAGGGTAGGCAGGGGAGGCGGCCGGGGCACCTGGTTTTGTCCGTCGGGGCACCGGTCGGGGCACCAGGGGAAACCCTTGATCGCGGGCGGCCCGGTCGGGGGCGTTGTGGCGGGGGCGGGGGCGGCCTACCGTGCGCTGTCGGGAGGTTCGACGTGGGCGCAGACGTGGACGCGGAGGCGGGGGCGGGCTCCGGTCCGCCGGGTGCCGGGGACGTGGAGCGGGTCCTGCGGGAGCTCGGGCGCGGCGGCCGGGTAGCGGTCGCGGGGGCCTGGGGGGCGGGCCGGACCACCGTCCTCGACGGGGTCCTGCGCGCGCTGCCCGGGTCCGCCGACCGGAGCGCGCTGCGGATCACCACCGCGCGCGGCGACCAGGACCAGTCCTTCGGCGCGCTCGCGCAGTTGCTCTCCTCCCGCCCGGCGTCCGAACTCGCGAGCCTGGCTCCCCAGCAGGCCCGGCTGGTCGACCGGCTCCTGCACCGCGGGCCGGACGAGCGACCCCTGACGGACGGGGACCGCCTCCCCCTCCGGCTCGCGCTGACCGACCTGCTCGGCAGCCGCGACCACCTGCTCGCCGTGGACGGAGCCCAATGGCTCGACCCCGACAGCGCCGCCGCCCTCGGCTACGTCCTGCGGACCCTGCCCGCGCCCCGCCTGCGGGCCGTCGTGACCGAACGCACCCAGGGCCGGGCGCAGGCCGCCACCGACCTGCTCGGCGGACATCCGCCCCAGGTGGACCTCGCCCCGCTGGACGCCGAGGAGAGCGCCGCCCTGCTCACCGCGCACGGTCTGCCCACCCGGTGGGCCGCGGCGCTGCAACGGCACTGCGGAGGCCACCGGTTGCTGACCGCCCTGACCTGCCACGCCCTCGCCCGGCTCCCGTCGGCGCCCGGGCACTGCCCGCCCCTGGCGCCGCAGGCGGTCGCCGCCGCGGCGGCCTGGCTGCGAGAGACCCTCGACCCGAGGGCCCGCCGGACCCTCATGCTGGCCGCGCTGACCGTACGTCCCTCCGCGTCCCTGCTGCTCCGCGCCGGCTGCCCCGACGCCGAAGAACACCTCGCGCAGGCCGTCGAGGCCGGGGTGCTGCGCACCGGCCCCGGGGACGGCGTCCACTTCACCGCCACCGCGCTCGCCCGGGCCGCCGCCCGCGCGCAGGACCGGCGCGGGCGCTCCCGCGCGCACCGGACCCTCGCGCTGGCCGTGGACGACCCGGTGCACGAGGCCCGGCACCGCGCCCTGGCCCAGGACCGCCCCGACCAGGGCCTCGCCGAGGACACCGAACTCGCCGCGACCGTCGCGCGCGACGCGGGGGAGCGGGCACTGGCCGCCGAACTCTTCCTGCTCGCCGCCGAGATCACCCCGGTGGACCGGCCCGCTCCGCGGACCCGCAGACTCACCGCCTCGGCGCGGGAAGCCGCGGCCGCGGGAGCCACGGACCTCGCCCGGCAGGCGGCCGACGCCGTCATCGCCGCCCGGGCCGAGCCGGTCCACCAGGTCACCGCGCTGCTCGCGCTCGTCGACGCGCACGGCCAGGCGCTGACCGGCGTGGAGCCGCTGCTGGCCCGCTGCCGGGAGCTGGCCGCGGGCCACCCGGAGCTGCTGGCGGCCGTGGAGATCAGGGCGGCCATCGTCGCCAACATCGCGCACGGGGCCCCGGAACGGGCCCTGCGCGCCGCCGCGCGCGCCGCCGAACTGGCCCGCCGCGGCGGCCACCGCCCCCTGGAGGCGGCCGCCTTGACGATGCGGGCCCGCATGGAGCGCGTCCTCGGTACGGCCGACGCCCCCGACACCCTGGCCCGGGCCCTGGCCCTCGGGGTCCCCGCCCAGCAGTCGGGCATCCGCAACAGTGCCCAGTACCTCGCCGCCCGGCACGCCGTCTTCGACGACCGGCTGCACGAGGCGCGCAGCCGGTTGACCGCGCTCCTCGCGCTCGCGGAGCACGAGGGGGACGCCGAGGACCTTGTCGACGTCTGGCGCAGCCTCGCCGAGGTCGACACCCGCCTCGGCGCCTGCGGCCCCGCCCTCGCCTGGGCCGACCGGGCGGTGCGACTGTCCACCACCGCGGCGCTGTCGATGGGACCGGCCTGGTACACCGCCGCCCTGACGCAGAGCGCCGCCGGTTCGTTCGCGGCCGCGCTGCGCTCCGCCGCCTGCGGGGCCCGGGCCTCCCGGGAGGAGGGGGACGGGCTGTACGTCGCGCGCAACCTGTGGATCACGGGCGCGGTGCACCTGCACACCGGGGAGATCACGCGCGCCGCGGCGACCTTCCTCGCCCTCGCCGAAGCGGAGGAGAGCGGACCGCCGGCGGAGCCCAGCACCTTCCGGTGGCAGCCGGACGCGATCGAGGCCTTCACCCGCGCCGGTCGGCTGCCCCGCGCGCGGCAGTTGCTCGACCGGACCCGGGCCGCGCTGGGCGCGCCGGGCGCGGACTGCGGGACGGGCGCCGCCCTGACCCGGGCCCACGGGGTGCTCCTGGCCGGTGCCCCCGGTCGTACGGGCGCCGCCCCGGCCGCCGCCGGTGACGAGGCCACCGACTGCCTGCGCCGCGCCGCCGCCGGGTTCGAGCGGCTGGACCAGCCGCTCGAACGGGCCCGCACCCTGGTCGCCCTGGGCCGGGTCGAGCGCGCCCGACGCCGACAGGCGGCCGCCCGCAGCGCCTGGGAGGCGGCCCTCGACGTCTTCGAGGAGACCGGCGCCCGCCCCTGGCAGGAGATCACCCGGGAACTCCTCGACCGCGCGGCGGCCGCCCCGCACACGGGGTCCGGCTCCGGCCGCGCCGATCTGACCGAGTCGGAGGCGCGCCTCGCGGACCTCGTGCGGCGCGGCGCGTCCAACCAGGACGCGGCCCGGTACCTCTTCCTCTCCGTCAAGACGGTCGAGGGCATGCTCAGCCGGATCTACCGCAAGCTCGGCGTCCGCTCGCGCACCCAGCTCGCCGCCGCCCTGGCCGACCGCCCCTGACCCACGGGCCCCGGCGGCGGCGGTCGGGAGCGCGGGTGGCGGTGCCGACAACCGTCACCCGCGCACCCCCCCTTCGCGCCCGGCCGTCCCGTCGGATGGAGCGGGGCGGATCTTTCACTCGAAGGAGTTGCCCCCGGTGGGCTCCATCGACTGTCCGCCGATCCCCGGGGCCCCGCCGAGCTGCTCCCGCCACCACGACTCCACGTCGCGCTCGTCCATCTCGGCCCACGCGGGCGTGCGCTCCACCTGGGCCCGGCCGAGCCGCCGGGCCAGTGCGACCAGCTCCCGCCCCGCCGGGCCGCGGGCCTCCTCGTAGCCCTGCGACAGCCCCTCCCAGGAACCGGCCCCGCGCCAGGCGCTCTCGAAGGCACTCGCGTCCTGGAGGGCCTTCGCGGCCCCGCTGGTGTTGTGCGGCCGCACCACGGTGGCGGCGTCACCGCCCAGCAGCAGGCGCCCCGACGTGGTCCGCGGGGTCTCCAGGTCGTAGATGGGCTGTACGAAGGTGTCCTGCGGCTTCGTCAGGGAGAGCACGGCGGCCCAGTACGGCGGGAACTCCCGCGCCAGCAGCGCGGCCAGGTGGACGGCCATTTCCGGGCCGAGTCGGCCCGCCGGGAAGCTCGTCGGATCGCTCGCCGGATCGTCCAGGCGCAGCGCGCCGCGCGGCGGGGCGGCGTAGAGGACCCAGTTCACCCGGGGGCCGTCCGGCCCCGGGATGCGGTAGACCACGCAACTCCCGCCGGGGAAGCAGACGGTGGTGACCGCGTCGTCCCACCCCCCGGCCGAGGGGTCGAGGGCGGCGGCCCCGCGCGCGTCGAGGTTCCCGCGCCAGCAGACGTATCCCGCGTAACGGGGGCGTGATGCGGGGCAGACGGTCCGGCGCACGACCGAGCGGTAGCCGTCGGCGCCGACGGCCAGGTCGTAGCGCTCGACCGCGCCGGAGTCCAGGCGGACCTCGGCCCGGTCGCCGGAGCGGACCACCGCCGTGACCGCCTCCCCCTGGCGGTAGGCCACGGAGGCGGGCATCCCGTCGCGCAGCCCGCGCCACAGCAGACCCCAGTGGTAGGAGTGGAAGGGGAACGGCTGCTCCCAGATCACCCGCCCGCCCGCGTCGGCCCCGTCCCGGACCACCCACCGGCGCCGCACCAGCCGGTGCGCGGGGATCTCGGCGGGGAGCGCGCCGGTGGCCGACAGCTCGGCGGCCCGTTCGTCGTGGACGCAGAGCCCGAGCCCCCGGTCCTGGAGCCGCCCCAGGGTCCGCTCCAGCACCACCACCTCGCGCGCCCCGGCCCGCACGGCCGCCGCGGCGAAGGCACAGCCCGCGATGCTCCCGCCGATCACCGCGACCGAACCGCCACCTCGCATGTCCGCTCCCTCCAGGAGGTACGTCCGCCGGGCTGACCCTGCCCACCGGAGGGCGGACGCACGCGCGACGGCCGCCTCAGGCCTGCAGGATGCCCGTTCCCAGCAGGCCGAAGAGCAGGACGCCGACGGCGATCCGGTAGGCCACGAAGGCGTTGAAGGAGTGCTTGGCGACGAACCGCAGCAGCCAGGCGATCGAGGCGTAGGCGACCACGAAGGACACCAGCGTCCCCACGAGCAGCGGCACGGCGCCCACCCCGGCGCCGACCGCGTCCTTGAGCTCGTACAGTCCGGCGCCGGTCAGGGCGGGGATGCCGAGGAAGAAGGACAGGCGGGTGGCGGCGACCCGTTCGAGGTCCAGGATGAGCCCGGTGGACATGGTGGCGCCCGAGCGCGAGAAGCCGGGGAAGAGCAGCGCGAGGATCTGCGAGGACCCCACGAGCATCGCGTCCCTCAGCGAGGTGTCGTCCTCGCCGCGCTTGTGCCGTCCCATCCGGTCGGCGGCCCACATCAGGCCGCTGCCGACGATCAGGGAGCCGGCCACCACCCACAGCGAGGCGAGCGGTCCTTCGATCAGGGGCTTGGCGGCCAGTCCGACGACGACGATGGGGATCGTGGCGTAGATGACCCACCAGGCGAACTTGTAGTCGTGGTGGTAGCGCTCCTCCGGGTCGCGCAGGCCCCGTCCCCACGCGGAGACGATCCGCACGATGTCCTTGAAGAAGTACACGAGGACCGCCGCGATGGCCCCCACCTGGATCACGGCCGTGAACGCGACCACGCTCTTGTCGTCGACGGGGATCCCCATCAACCCCTCGGTGATCTTCAGATGGCCGGTCGAGGAGACCGGCAGGAATTCCGTCACCCCCTCGACCACGCCCAGAATCACGGCCTGACCGATGCTGATCGCGCTCACGTGCATCACCTTCGCGGTGTCGTCGAAGTGGCGTCGGCCCGGGCGGCCGCCGCAGGTGCGGTACGGGCCGTCCCGGTGGCCGTCCCCGTCGGCATAGATGGTGCCTGACCCGGACCCCGCCGCCGCGCGCCCCCGCCCCGGCGACCGACCCGCGCGCACCCGTCCCGGAGACGGTCCCACCGCGTGTCGCTCGCGCCCCCGCGGGCGGCGGGCCGGGCATGGTGGCCGGGCGGCGACCGCCGGACCGGCGGCGCCGGACAGCACGGACGAGGAGGACCCATGAAGGCCACCGACGTACTGGCCGACGCGTTCGGGCGCATCCGGGAGGTGGTGCACGAGAGCGTCGAGGGCCTCTCGGCCGACGAACTCGGCGCCCGCCTCGACCCGACGGCCAACTCGATCGCCTGGCTCGTGTGGCACCTGACGCGGGTCCAGGACGACCACGTGGCCGAGGTCGCGGAGCGGGAGCAGGTGTGGACCGCGCAGGGCTGGGCCGCACGGTTCGACCTGCCGCTGCCCGTCGAGGAGACCGGGTACGGTCACACCGCCCGCCAGGTCGGCTCCGTCCGGGTCGACTCGGACGCGCTGCTGCTGGGGTACTTCGACGCCGTGCACGAGCGGACCGTCGCCTTCCTGCACGGCCTCGCCGCCACCGACCTGGACCGGGTCGTCGACGAGCGCTGGGATCCGCCGGTCACCCTCGGAGCCCGCCTGGTCAGCGTCCTGGCCGACGACCTCCAGCACGCCGGACAGGCGGCCTTCGTCCGGGGCGCCCTGCGCCGCCGGTGACCGGGCGCGGCGGCCGGGGCGGGCGGCGCGTACGGTCCGACCCGCGGTGGGACGGGCCCGGGGCGCGCTGATAGAACTGCGCTCAGACACACGTTTCGTCGCCCCGCGCGACAGGAGAGGGAGTTCCCGATGGATGTACGGCACTTCGAGCGGATCACCGCGTTCATCGAGGAGCGCCTGACCCCGCTGTTCGCCGAGGAGACCGGCAGCGAGAACGGATTCGGGATGGACGACACCTCGCGGGCGCTGCGCGCGCTGCGCAACGCGGTGCTGGAGGCGTCCGCGGTCAAGGGGCTCCTGGAGAAGCGCCCGACCGCCGAACCGGCGGTGCGCCGGGTCATCGACCAGGCGGTCGAGCAGCACTGGGACGTCCTGCGCGGGGTGGCCCGCCAGTGGGAGGACCACCCCGACTTCGTGCGGGAGTTCAAGCGGCACGCGTGGGAACTCGACGCGGCCCCCGCCGCCGTGCCCGCTGGCTGAGCGCGTCAGTCGCCGCGGCCGGTGTCCGCGTCGGCGTCGTCCGCCGCCCTGTCGGCGTCGTCGAGCTGCTGCTGCATCCGCGCCCGCTGGGCGTCGTCGCCCGCGCCGGCGGACCGGTCCGCCGGCGAACATCCGGTGACCAGCAGCGCCGCCCCGGTGGCCAGGACGGCGAGTGCGACGGCGGCGCGGCGCGCCACGCTCACTTGGCGCCCTGCGCCGCGCACCAGGTGCTCACGGCCTTCAGGTCGCCCTGTCGCTTCTGCAGCGTGGGCAGCAGGGCCTTGCGCGCGGTGAGGCGGTCGCCCAGGTAGGTGTAGACCTCGGTGTGGCCGGCGGTCTTGGCGTTGGCGACGCGCTGCTCCAGGCGCGTGACCGACCCGGCCACGGTCGCGTCGCCGCCGAGGCGGGTGATCGCGGCGTCGACCCGGGCCCTGGTCTTCGGCAGGCGCTTGCAGATCTCCTTGGATCCGTCCCCCTTCGGCGCGGACTTGACGCCCTTGCCGTCCTTGCCCGAGCCCGAGGGCGACGAGTCGGCCTGCGCGGGAGCGACGGCGAGCAGGGCTCCGGCCAGGGCGAGGGCGCCGATCGCGGCGACGGTCGTGCGGTTCGCGGGCATGGTCGTGATCTCCTCAAGTGCGGACGGGCCGGCACCCGGACGGGCCGGCCGCGCCCGACGCTAGGGACCGTCCTTGTGGTTTCTTTGTGAGTCGGCCGGGCCCGCCGCCGGGGCGTCGCCCCGGGAGATCCAGTCGCGCCGCGCGGGCAGCGCCGGGAGGGCCCCGCCGTCGGCGGCGGCCAGCGGCAGCCGCACCTCGATCCGGGCGCCCGCCCCGCCCTCCGGGGTCCCGATCGTGACCGTGGCGCCGTGCAGCGCCGCCTGCTGGGCCACCAGGGTCAGCCCGAGTCCCGACCCGGGACTGCCGGGCCGGTGGTGGAAGCGCCGGAAGACGCTGTCGTGGTCCTGCGGCGGGATCCCGGGGCCCTCGTCGTCCACGGTGAGCACGGCGTACGGGCCCCGCGCGCGCAGCCGTACGCGGACCACCGGCGCCCGGTCCGGCCGGTGACCGTGGACCACCGCGTTGCCCAACAGGTTGGTCAGCAGGATCATCAGCCCGGCGTCCCAGCCGAAGACCCGCAGCTCGGCGGGGAGATCGGTGCTCGTGCGGGCCCGCGGATGACGCCGGGCGACCTCGGCGACCGCCGTGTCCACCAGCTCGGCGAGGTCCAGCGGGCCGAAGGCCGACGCCTCCACCAGATCGCCCCGGGCGAGCATCTGGAGGGCGGTGAGCAGTTCGAGCAGCCGGGCGTGATCGCCCTGCAGGTCCTTGACGACTTCGGCCCGTTCGGCGGGGGAGAGGTCGGGGTGCGCGGCGAGCACGTCCAGGTCGGTCCGCATGCTCATCAGCGGGGTGCGCAGTTCGTGCGAGGCGGCCGAGGAGAACGACCGGGCGGTGTCCAGCGCCTGCGCCGTCCGCGCCGCCTGCTCCTCGTAGCGGGCGAGCAACTGCCCGATGGCTGCGGACAGTTCGTCCACCTCGGCGATGTGGACGGGAGCGGTGGCGAAGGCGGCCGCACCGGCTCCCGGGTCCAGCGCCGCCGCGCGTCGGCTCAGCCGCCGCACCGAGGCGGTCGCGCGCCCGGCGAGGGCGCGGGCGAGCAGGCCGGAGACCGGGGCCGAGAGCAGGGCGACCAGCAGGACCCGCCCGCGGACCGCCGTCAGCTGCGGGTCGGCGGCCGAGGCGGGGGTGAACAGCCACAACGTCCCCGGCGCCGGTCCGGCCACCGCGACGGTCAGCACCCGCCAGGCGTGGCCCTTGGCCCGTACGGTGACGGGCCCGCCCGTTCCCGGCTCGGGCAGCCGGGCCGGGTCCGCGGGCCGCGGGCCGCCCTCCAGGACGTCGGCGCCGTCCGCGGAGCGCACCAGGATCCCGGCGTCGAGGACGGCGTCGAGCACCTTGCGGTGCTGGTTCTGCTCCACTTTGGGCCGCCCGCGCAGGTCGGCCGCGAGCAGGGTCCGTACGTCGGGCAGCGCGGCGGCGGCCAGGTCCTGGAGCCGGGTGTCCTGCTGGCGGTGCAGGTCCCGGCTGACCAGCCCCAGGACCAGCAGGCCCGCGCCGAGCACCAGCAACGGCACGACCACGGTCACCGAGAGCGCGATCCGGGTGGCCAGCTTCACGGGCCCTCCTCCCCGGGCACGCGCAGCACGAAGCCGACGCCGCGGACCGTGTGGATCAGGCGCGGGCGCCCGCCCTCCTCCAGCTTGCGGCGCAGATAGCTGACGAAGGTGTCGACGGCGTCCGTGCGCACCTCGAAGTCGTAGCCCCAGACCCGGTCCAGCAGCTGGTCCCGGGTGAGGACGATCCGGGCGTTGCGGACCAGCTGCACCAGCAGCTCGAACTCCCGCCGGGTGAGGTGGAGCTCGACGCCGTGATGGCGCACCTGGCGGGTCGCCTGGTCGATCACCAGCGGGCCCTCGCGCAGCACCTCCGAGGGGGTCTGCTGCGGTCGCCGCCGCAGGATGGCGCGCAGCCGCAGCACCAGCTCCTCCAGCGCGAAGGGTTTGACCAGGTAGTCGTCGGCTCCGGCCTGGAGGCCGGCGACCCGGTCCGCCAGCTCGTCGAGGGCCGAGAGCATCAGGACGGGCGTCGCGTCCCCCCGCTCCCGCAGCCGTCGGCAGACCTCCGTGCCGGTCAGGCCCGGCATGCACACGTCCAGCACCAGGACGTCCGGGGACCGCTCGGCGAACAGGTCGAGGGCGGCGCTCCCGTCCTCGGCGAGCAGCACGGTGAAGCCGCTCAGGCGCAGCCCCCGCTCCAGGGAACGGCGGATGGCGGCGTCGTCGTCCGCGACCAACACCACACCGGTCCGTACGTCCGCGTCCACGCCCGCCTCCTTCCGCCCGGGCCCCCTCCGGGACCGGCCCGAACCCTCTCACGGCATCCTGTGCGGCGGGCGGCCGGGGTGGCCGCCCGCCCGGACGCGTGCCGCTGCCCCCGGGGGGAGGTCCCCCGGGGGCAGCGGTCAGCGGGTGGAGCGGGGCGGGGTCAGGGCCGGACGAGGACGATCGAGTTGATCGGCGTGAGGTTCTTGTCGATGAAGTAGCCGGCGCCCAGGTAGCCCTCGCAGTTGACGCCGTTGTAACCGAGACAGGTGCGCGCGGTCGCGCCGCCGGTCTGGTTGTTGTAGACGTAGTGCTGGCCCTCCTGGTTGGAGAGGTTGTGGGCCCCGTAGCTGTAGAAGATGTTGTTGGGGTCCGGGTGGTCGTTGTTCCACCCCGCGTTCTGGGGGTAGATGCACACGGCTCCCGACGGGCAGCCGTGCGAGCTGGCGGTGGCCGAGGCCACCGCCGTCGGGGCGACCGAGGCGGCCAGGCCCAGGGCGAGGGTGCCGGACGCGGCCAGGAGGGCGAGCTTCTTGCGTGCGTTCACTGCGTGCTCCTCTGAATGACGAACTGTGGGTGCGGTGGATCCGGTCACTTGCAGGTCGGGACGCCGTCCAGCCAGGCCGGGCCCTGGATGTAGATGTTGGTGAGCCAGGCGTTGTAGTCGGGCAGGTACGACCAGGCGTCGTTGTGGTAACCCTCGGCGTCCACCCACTGGGCGTGCTTCTGGCAGCTGACGCGGATCCGGGTGGGTCCGGGGAACTTGACGGCCCGCGGGCTCGTCGTGGACGGCTCGGTGTGGGTCCACACGTCCGTGCCCCAGGTGGAGAAGTTGGTGCCCTGGCCCGGTGCGGCGGCGATCCGCACCGCCCCGTTGTAGTCCCCGCCCGGCGTCAGGTCGCTGACCATCACGCGGGTGCCGGACTGTTTGGCCTGGACCATCTTTCCGGCGCCGAGGTAGATGGCGATGTGGTGGATGCTGTTGTCGCCGCCCCAGGCCAGCAGGTCACCGGGGAGCAGCGCCCCGGTCCCCTGCGACGCGGGGATGCGCACGGAGACCCGCGGCGAGTGGTACTGGCTGTTGGCGTTGCCCGCCAGCGGGTCCTGTCCGGTCGCCTGGGCGTAGGCGTACCGCACCAGGCCCGAGCAGTCGAAGCCGATCCGCTCGGGATCGTGCTCGCTGGCCGGGTCGGTGGGGTCGACCTGACCGTAGGTGGCGCCCGGCTGCGGCCCGTGGCCGCCGCCCCAGGTGTACCAGACGCCGATCTGGGTGCAGGCCGCCCGGACCGCGGCCTCCGCCGCGGCCGAGGCCCCGGTCGCCAGGACCCCGCAGGCGGCTTCGGCCTGCGTGGGGCGGGCCGACACCGCCGACGGCGCGGCGGGCGCCGCCGCGGCGGGCGGAGCGATCGCCCCGACGGCGCATACCGCCAGGATCCCCGCGACGACCGCGGACCGTTTCGCTCTGGAAAGGATGCTGCGCATGCCGTTGTTCCCCCGTTTCGTGGTGCTGCCGCGAGTGCCGGGACCGAACGCGGTCACCGGCTGCGGTGCTCCGAGACTGGTCCGCGGCCGGGGTCTGTGTCGAGGAGCCACGCGTCGCCCGTAGGAGTGGGAAACGGGAAACCCCCGGGAAACGGCCCCCGTCGGCGCGCCCGCGGGGGCCGCGGCCCCCTACCGCCGGGCCGGGCAGACCCGTTGGTAGGGCTCGTCCGGCAGGATCCGCGCCCACCGCGCGCTCCCGGTGTCACCCACCAGTCGGCACAACTCGGCCTTGCGCCGGGTGACGTCCGTGTTCCACAGCCGAACGGTCCCGTCGTTGCTGCTGCTCGCGAGCGTGCCCGGGAGGACCGGGTCGAAGACGACTCCCCAGACGGGGCCGGTGTGTCCGCTCAGCGTGGCCAGCTGACGGTCGCCCACGGGGTCCCACAGCTTCACCGTCTGATCGCTGCCGCTGCTCGCCAGGACCGCGCCGTCCGGGCTGAACGCCACCGCCCGCACCGAGCCGTTGTGGCCCGCGAGGGTGCCGGCCGCCGCCCGCCGCGCGATGTCCCACAGCCGCACCAGCCCGTCGTTGCCCCCGCTGGCCAGGGTCCGCCCGTCCGGTGCGAAGGCGATCCCGCGCACCGATCCGGTGTGCCCGCGCAGCACGGCGCGCTGCGGGTGCCCGGGATCCTTCGCGTCCCACAGGCGCACCGTCAGGTCGTCGCTGCCGGTGGCGAGGGTGCGGCCGTCCGGGCTGAAGGCGACGGCGTTGACGAAGTCCTGGTGGCCTTCGAGCACGGCGTCGCGCCGCCGGGACGCCACGTTCCACAGCGCGACCGTGCGGTCGGCGCTCGCCGACGCGAGTTCCCGGCCGTCGGGGGAGAAGGCGAGGGCGAACACGGAACCGACGTGGCCGGTGAGCTTCGCGTACGGCGCGCCCGTCGCCGCCTCCCACACCCGAACCGTCCGATCGGCCCCCGCGGAGGCGATGAACCGCCCGTCGGGGGAGAAGACGACGGCGAAGACGGAACCGTCCTGCCCGGTCAGGGTGGTGAGCAGCCGGCGCCGGGCGGTGTCCCAGATCCGCACGGTGCCGTCCGCCTCGGCGGCGGCCAGCAGCCGCCCGTCGGGGGAGAAGGCCGACTGCCACGACTCGGTGAACGGCCGCGCGGCCAGCGCGGTGCGGCCCGGGTCCCACAGGACCACGGACTGGTCGAAGCCGCCCGTGGCCAACTCCTGCCCGGGTCCGGCGGCGACGGCCTGCACGTAGTCGGTGTGGCCGGACAGGGTGGTGACCGTCTTGCGGGTGACCGGGTCCCACAGCTTCACCGTGCCGTCGCCGCTCGCGCTGATGACCGTGTCACCGCTGCGGGTGAAGGCCACCCCGTTGACGTCGTCGCCGTGCCCGGTGAGCACGGCGCGCACCGTGCCCGCCGGCAGGTCCCACAGCCGGACGGTCCGGTCGGCGCCGCCGGAGGCCAGCGTGCGCCCGTCCGGGCTGAACGCGACCCCGAGGACCTGGTCGGTGTGGTCGGCGAGGACCGCCGCCTGCCGCTCCCCGGCCACGCTCCACAGGCGTACGGTGCGGTCGGCCCCGGCCGAGGCGACCGTGGCGCCGTCGGGGCTGAAGGCCACGCCCATGACCGTGTCCTCGTGCCCGCCCAGCACGGCCCGGACGGTGCCCTCGGGCAGGTTCCACAGCCGGACGGTGCGGTCGAGGCCGCCGCTGGCCAGCGTCCGGCCGTCCGGGGCGAAGGCCACCGAACGCACCGCACCGCGGTGCCCCGTCAGCGTCGCGGTGATCCGGTGCGCGCCCGTGTCCCAGAGCCGCACCGTCCCGTCCGCGCTCGCCGTCGCCAGCCGCAGCCCGTCGGGGCTGAAGGCGACCGAGGTCACCGCTCCCGTGTGGCCCCGCAGCGTGGCCACCGGGGTGCGCGCGGCGACGTCCCACAAACGGACGGTGGTGTCCGAGCTGGCCGAGGCGACGAGCCTGCCGTCCGGGCTGAACGCGACGGAGTTGACCGGCCCTTCGTGCCCGGGGAGCCGACCGGCGAAGTACTGCGCCTGGGTGCTCAGCAGCGCGTCGCGCGCCTGCGGGGTCGGCGCGGTGCCGTACGCGCCCGCCGCGAGCAGCATCGAGGCCTCGGGCTGTCCCGCCGCGAGCAGCCCGGCCCGCACCGCCATCGCCTGGGACTGCGCGGTGCGCCGCTGGTCCACCGCCTGCGACCGCTGCTGTAGGGCCAGGGCCCCGGCGGTCAGGGCGACGGCGAGCAGCCCGGCCAGCGTGACCACCATGGCCCGGCGGACCCGGCTCTGGCGCGCCGCCGCCCGCTCGCGCCGGTCCTCCTCCGCCTCGCACGCGTCGACGAACTCCCGCTCCTCGGGCCCCAGCCCGGAGCGGTCGGCGGCCCGGTCCAGCCACTCCCGTACGCCCGCCAGTCGGGTCCCCCGGTAGAGCAGGCTCGGATCGCGCCCCCCGGCGGCCCACTCGGCCCCCGCCTCGGAGAGCTGCTGGCGCATCCGCAGCGAGGCCCGGTCCCGTTCGGTCCACTCGCGCAGCCGCGGCCAGGCGTGCAGCAGCGCCTCGTGGGTGATCTCCACGGTCGCGCCGCCCGCCGTCACGAGCCGGGCCTCGATGAAGGCGTCGAGGGCCCGGCCCCCGGCCGCGGGCTCGGGCAGCTGGCGCAGCAGGCGGCCGCGCTCCACCGGGCGGCGCGTCTGCGCCGCGCCCTCGGCGATGTGGACCAGCCGGACGAGGAGTTCGCGCGTCATCCGGCGCTCGGCCGGGTCGAGCAGGCCGAAGACGGACTCCGCGGTGCGGGCGACCGCTCCGTGGATGCCGCCCGTCATCTCGTACCCCGCGACCGTCAGGGTCGTACCGGCGCGCTGCTGCCAGGTGATGAGCAGGGCGTGGGCCAGCAGCGGCAGCGATCCGGCGTCGGCCGCGGAGCCGTCCCCGAGGTCGCGCAGCAGCAGTTCGACGAGGCCGCCCTCCAGGCTGAGCCCGGCCCGGGCGGCCGGTCCGGTGATCGCCTCGCGCAGCTGCGCGCCGGACATCGGTCCGAGGGCGAACAGCCCGTGCGTGAAGACCTCGACGAGCTCGGGGTGGTCCAGGCAGTGACCGCAGAAGTCCGCGCGGATCCCGATCACCACGGCGGTCGTGGCGGCGCCGGTGTCCACCGCGCCGCCCGCGCCGGGCCCGCGCGCCGGACCCGGCCCCGGGGCCCGGCCCGCCCCGCCGGTCGGGTCGTGCGGCGCGCGGGCCGCCCCGGGCGCCGCGGCCAGGGTGTGCAGCACCCGGACGAAGGAGCGGCGCTCCCGGTCGTCCTCGCAGAGCGTGAAGACCTCCTCGAACTGGTCGACGACGAGCACCAGTCCGCCCCGGCCGCGCGCGGCCGCCGCCGCCTCCAGCAGCACCTCCGGCCGCCCGGCCAACTCCTCGGGGGTGATCCCCGCGGCCGCGGCTCCCAGCACCTCGGCCGCGCAGCGCAGCAGTTCCTTCAGCGGGTGCGCGCCCGGCGTGCACAGCACCACCGGCCAGTCGCCCGCTCCCGTCACCGGCAGCACCCCGCGCCGCAGCGCGGGCAGCAGGCCCGCCCGCAGCAGCGAGGACTTCCCCGCCCCCGACGGGGCCACCACGGCCAGCGCCCCCTGCCCGATCCGCTCGGCCAGCCGGGCCGCCAGCTCCGCCGTGTCCCCGTCCCGGCCGAAGAACCACTGGGCGTCCTGGGGCCCGTACGCCGCGAGCCCCCGGTAGGGGCAGACCGCGGCCGATCCCGGCGGGAGCCCGCCCTCGTCCGCGCGGACCTCGTCCGTGCGCGCGGCGGCGCCCGCCGCCGGACGCTGGGCCGGGACCAGCCGGGCCAGCTCGCCGCCGGCGTCGAGCGCCTCGTCGCAGCGGCGGGCGAGGTCGGGGGTCGGCGGCTTGCCGCCGTTCTCGATCTTGCTCAGGTACCCCTTGCTGTAGTGGACGGAGCGGGCAAGAGCCGAGAGCGACATCTTGCGCAGCTGGCGCATGCGCCGCAGCTCCGCCGGGAATCCACCGGTCGTCCCATCATCGGTCGGCACGGGGCGTACTTTCCCGCAGGGGAGGGACGTACGCATAACGGGGAGGAGTTCCTCCGCTTGAGGGTCGGCCGACCGTCCGGCGGGCGGTTCCCCGCCCGCCTCGACGGCCTAGCCGTAGGGGTTGAACGGGATGGGGGGCTTGGCCGCGATGAGGGCGTCGCCGAAGCGGCCATCGGTGATCTTGATGGTGGCCGACCCGAAGTCCGCGTTCATCAGCTTGTCCCGCAGACCGGCCGGATAGCCGTTCCAGCCGACGAGGCGGGGGTAGAACCAGCCACCGGTGTGGTTCTCGGGCGGCTCGTCGTTGGTGTTGGCCAGCCGGAAGAAGTGGGTCGAGGCGCCGTCCTTGTGGTAGACGGCCTTGGGGTGCGTCCCGTCGAAGCGGACGGCGGAGCGGGGGTACCACTTCCAGCCGCTGTGCTGCGAAGTCGACACGTACTGGACCTGGTTGTCCTTGATCCACACCACCACGTGCTCGAAGTCGTGCCGGTGCCCGATGGCCGCCGGGCCGAGGGTGGCCTGGTCCTTCTCGAAGTAGCTCGCGTACATGACCGCGCACCAGCCGTTGTCGCACTTCTCGCGCGCGTACGTGTTGGAGTTCTGCAGCTGCGCGGCGTCCCGGCAGTGACCGTTCACGTCCCCGCCGAGCTTCAGTCCGGGGTTGAGCCGCCCGTCGCCGCTGATGGCCGCGGTCGCGTAACAGCCGTCCCGGTCGTAGTCGTACGCCGGGGAGAACGTCTGTTCCAGGCCGTCCGCGTTCTGCGGCAGCGAGGGCAGCACGTCGGCGGAGGCGAGGGCCGGCAGCGTCATCACGAGGGCCGCCGCGCCCAGTGCGGCGGTGGTCACGAACCGTCGTATCCCGCGACGGCGCCCGGGCGCCGTCGCGGAAGGGGGCAGTGTGCGCACATCAACTCCTCGACCTGTGTGGGGGTGCTGGCATTCTGCGGCCCCGCGGCGGCGAACACGAGGCCCGGCACCGGCAGTTCTCGCGATCCTCGATATCCGCGGTATGCCCGTCACGGAGCGTCCGTTCGGTGTTTACTTCCGTTGCGTCGACGCGGGCGACGCGACCAGCTGGGGGGCGGGGGCAATGGTGAGCACAACGACGGAGCCGGGCCACGCGCAGGGGACCGAGGCGTTCCTGCGGCACATGATCTGGCGATATCCACAACAGCGGCAGCCCGTCGTGGCGCTGCTCGGACCGCGCGGATCGGGCAAGTCCACCCTGCTGGGCCACCTGTCCCAGGGCTGCGGCTCGACGGTGGTGCACGCCCACCTCGACTTCAACGAGAATCCGGTGGACCCGGTGTCCGCCGCGACCCTGGCGGCCTTCCAGATGATGCGCGGCTGGGACACCCTGCGCCGCAGCCCCGTCTTCCACCGCTTCGCCCTCGGACTGCTCGCGCTCAACGAGAACCTGGAGACCGACCGCACCCGGGCCACCGACCAGATCAGGGGCCTGATCCAGGCCTACACGCGGGGCACCCGGCCGGGCCGCTTCGCCACCCGGGTCGAGGGCGCCGCGGTCACCACCATGGACGTCGTGGCCACCGGCGCACTCAGCCCGTTGGTCTCCGGGACCGGCAGCCAAGTGGTAGCCGCCGTCCGGGACCAGGCCCGACCCGTCATCGGCTCCCTGCTCCAGAGCGCGGCCCGCTGGGGCCTGCGCGACGCCCTGCGCTGGCACGTCAGCATCCCGGAGGCGGAGGACGCGGGCTACGTCGACGCCCTGATCCGGCTCAGCTCCGCGTCCCGCTCGGCCGCCGTGGCCCCGCTCCTCTCCGCCTTCCTCGCCGACGCCCAGGAACAGGCCGAACGCCACCCGGCCCTGCGGTCCACCTGCTCCTGCGAGGTGCCCGAGCACGAAGCGGCCCGCGGCCGCCACGACCACGCGTGGGTCCTCCTGGTGGACGGCGCGCAGACCGCCGCCGGACGCCGCTTCCTGGGCGCCCTCATCAACGCCCGCATCCGCAACCGGCAGACCGGACAGGGCGCTTCGGCCAAGCCCGACCCGCTGGTCGTGCTCGCCGCCTGCGACCAGTGGCAGCCCGAGTGGACCACCCGCTGGTGCGAGCCCTGGCGGACCACCCCGATCGCGGGCACCTCGCAGCGCCGCGTCCCGCTGCTCTCGCGCGCCGACCGCGCCCAGTGGGCCCGGGAGGACGACGCGGGCGCCGCCGCGGACCCGGACTCGGTGGCATCCCACTGGTACCCGGTGTGGCTCGACCCGATGACCGAGGAACAGGTCGGGTACGTCACGGGCGCCCCGGGACCGCTCGCGCCGCCGCTGGCCGCCTCCGCCGCCCACCGGCTCACCGGTGGTCACTGGGGCGCCGCCACCGCCGTGAAGGAACAGCGCGAGGGCGCGCTGCCGGACGGCGACGCCACCGCGGTCGAGAGATCCCTGCCCGCCGCCCTCGACCCGGGCGGCAGACCGCTGTGGTCGCGCGCCCTGGAGACCAGCCTGCCCGAGGGGCTCGCCGTGCCCGCCGCGCGCTGGACGCCGGTGCCCGCCGTCGTGCTGGCCGCGGCCTACCTCGCCGACGCGCGCACCGCCGACGACCCGTGGGTACCGGCCGAACTCACCGACCTCCCGCACAGCTTGGAGCTGCTCCGGCGCAACCTGTGGGTCAGCACGCACGCCCACGCGCCCTCCCGGATCCGCGAGGTCGGCTGGGGCCCGGCCGACCGGCCCCCGACCCTGCACCCGTGGCTGAGCCGCTGCGTCCTGACCGCGCTGTCCGCCGCGCCCGCCGAACCGCCGGCGGGCGGCCACGCGCCGCCCGTCGACCCCTGGGACGCGGTGTTCGTCCGCCAGGCCGAGGCGCTGGCGGCGATGTCGGCGGCCCGCGGCCGCTCGCCCGAGTCCGTCGAGGAACAACGCCTCTTCTACGAGCTGTGCCTGGGCCGGTTCGCCCCGGTGGCCGACGCGCTGGCCGCCCGCTTCGACCGCGACCACCGGGCGTGGGTGCGGCTGCTCGACTACCTGGCGTCGGCGCCCTGCCGGTTGGTCCACGAACGGTCCGCCCCGCAGGTGTACGCGCTCCTGCTCGCCGGGATCGAGGGGCGGGGGAGCGGCGTGGTGACGGTGGCCACGGCCAAGCTGCTGGCCCTGCTCTGGCTCTACAACGACCCGCTCACCGAACACAGCCACGGCTGGGACGCCCAGATCGAAGAGGGCTTCGAACGGCTGTCGCACAACTCCCGCTTATTGGACGTCAGCGCACTCCAGCAAGCTGGCGCGCTCTTCGCCTGACCCCTCCGGGCCCGCCGAGGGGCGGGCCCGGGCGCACCGCTAGGAGTGGTTCATGACCGTAGGTGTCCACAATCCCCGGTTCGGAGTGCTGCGCCGTCATCGGGTGCTGTCCCTGGCCGTCGCCCTCGTCGTCCTCGTCGGTCTGGTCTTCGGGGGGCGTTGGGTCTACGAGTACTTCAACCGGCCCGCCCTGAGGTGCGGGTCCGGGATGACCGCGGCCGGCTCGCCGCCTGCCTGCGTCGGGGTGAACCTGGAGAGCGCCCCCTTCACCAAGGCCGAACCGGAGCGCATGCGCAAGCTGGAGGAGTCGATCAAGACGGCCAACGCGGCCGTCAAGGGCCCCTCCACCAGCGTCGTGCTGATGCTCGACCTCTCGCCCGTCGCCGACGTGGACACCCTCACCTACGACTCGCTCTACCCCAACATCGAAGGGGCCATCGCCGCGGTCTGGCGGGCCAACAACACGGCCGCGTACGGCAGTACGCCCGGCGTGAAGCTCTACCTGGCCAACCTGGGCAGCCAGTACGGCGCCTGGAAGGAGACGGTGGCCCGCATCGAGAAGCACGCGGAGGCCGAACACATCTCCGCGGTCGTCGGCCTCGGCCAGAGCACCGAGGAGACCCGGCAGGCCGCCGCGACGATCTCCGCCAAGCTGCACATCCCCGTCATCGGCTCGACGGTGACCGGCAACTCGATGAACCTCGACCCCACCGACCCGGCGGGCAAGCGGCTGATCACGGACATGTTCCGGGTCTCGCCGACCAACACCGACTCGGTGATCGCCGCCAACCAGTACGTCGCCGGACTGCGCCCGGCCGTCGGTTCGCTCGCCGTGGTCGTCGACGGGGTCGTGGGCGACGACTACACGGCCACCCTCGGGGCCGAGGCGAAGGTCCGCCTCCAGGCGCCGAACCGCACCGTCACCGTCCTGCCGTACACCTCGCCCAAGAGCCTGCCCAGCGGCTCCGGCCGCAAGGCGTACCTGATCCAGCAGTTCAACCTGATGCACGCGAACCTCTGCCAGGCCCAGCCGTCGATCGTCTACTTCGCCGGGCGCGGCCGCGACCTCGGCGCCTTCGTGGAGAACTGGGTCCAGGGCTCGCCCTGCGGGATCACCCAGCTGCACATCCTCGCCGGGGACGACGCCTCCGAGGCCATCCACGACGAAGCGGTCCTCAAGGGGGTCGCCTCCGGCCGGGTCGCCGTGGCCTACACGGCGCTGGCCAGCCCGGACCAGTGGGGCACCGCGTGCCCCGGCTCGGACGCGAAGCACAACTACGACCAGTTCTGGGCGGCGTACACCGGACGGCCCGACCCGTGCACCGGCCAGCGCCTCACCACCCAGGGCGACGCGTCGGCCCTCGCCTTCGACCCGGCCGACCTCGCCAACGGCCAGGCGATGCTCACCCACGACGCCACGGTGGCCGCCATCAGCGCGGCCCGGCAGGACAGCGCGGGGCTGAAGAACCCGGGCCTGGAGACCGGGATCCTGCACCAGTTCTACTGCGCCCAGATGCTGCCGGGCGCCAGCGGCTGGCTGTCCTTCGGCAGCGACGGCAACCCCGTCGGCAAACCGGCCCCCATCGTGGAGATCCAGCCGGACGGGAAGACCAAGACGGTCTCGCTCACCTGGCCGAACTCCGCACCCAACCTGAGCCTGCCGCAACGCGGCGGCACCGGCGCCCCGGGCTGTTGAGGCCCGCCCCCGCCCCCCGACGCCCGCCCCGACCCGCCCGCCCCTCGCGGGCGGGTCGTCCTCCGGGCGCCGCCGGCCGCCCCGTGCGCGTCCCAAGGGCGCGCGCGGTCGGCGGGGGCTCCACCGAGCGGGGCCGAGCGTTCCGGATCTTGTGCGGCCGAACGTCTATCCCGGCCGGCCCGACCAGTGGGAGCCTGGGCGTGCCGCCGCTCAGCCAAGCGAGGGCGCGCAGGGTCCCTCCCCCCGGCCCGGTGCGCGTCGACCTCGTGCGCGGCCCTCCACCGACCTTCCACGCAGGGAGTCGCACCGCATGCAGATCCGCTCGACCGACCGTCCGCGCAAGCGAGGAGCCTGGGGGACCACCCTCGTCCTGGTCGCGGTCACGGCCCTCCTCGGGGGCGTCCCCGGCGCGGCCGGGGCGACGCCGCTCGCCGCCCCGCCGGTTCCCACACTGACCTGGGGGCCCTGCGCCGACCCGGGTGACGGCTTCGAGTGCGCGACCGCCCAGGTCCCGCTCGACTACCGCGATCCCACCGGACGCACCATCCCGATCGCGGTCACCCGGCACCTCGCCGCCGACCCGGCCCACCGCACGGGCGTCCTGCTGCTGCACCCCGGCGGCCCCGGCAATTCCGGCGTGGACTTCGCCCGCGACAGCTACGACGCGCTGCCCGCCGCGCTCCGGGACGGCTTCGACGTCGTTGGCTACGACATGCGCGGGGTCAAGCGCAGCGGCCAGATCGAGTGCTGGAACGACCAGGAGTACGCGGCCGCCGTCGACGCCGCGCGCGGCGTGCCCGGCCCGGGGGCCCTGCAACTCGCCGTCCGACAGGGCCGCGAGGTCGGCGCCGCCTGCGCGGCGCGCTCCGGCGACCTGCTGCCCTTCATCGGCACCGCCTCGAACGCCAAGGACATCGACCTGCTGCGCCAGGCCCTCGGCGAGCAGACGCTCACCTTCTACGGCCGGTCCTTCGGCAGCTACGTCGGCACCGTCTACGCCGCCCAGTTCCCCCGGCGCGTGCGCGCCATGGTCCTGGACGGCTCCTACGACCCGCGGCACTACGCGGACGTCCCGTACGCCTACGACGCGGGCCAGTTCGTCGCCCTGGACGCGGCGGTCGGCCGCTTCCTCGACTGGTGTTCGCAGAACCCCGCGGCCTGCGGCTTCGGCGACGGCAAGGCCCGGCAGGCCTTCGAGCAGCTCAAGCGGGACCTCGACGCCGACCCGGTCGTCACCGCGAGCGGACGCCCGGCCACCGGCTACACCCTCGCCTACCGGATGATGTTCAACATCAACTCGGGCAAGGAGATCTGGCCCGCCCTGGGCGAGAGCCTGCGGGCGGCGCAGGAGCACCGGACCACCTGGCTGCTGAACCCGCCCTCGCCCGGTTCCTTCGACTTCCTCAACGTCAACATGGCCGTCGAGTGCGCCGACCGCGTCTACCCGGGCAACCGGCTGCTCCTCGGCGCGATGGTCGGCGCCGAGTCCGCCACGACGCCGCTGTTGGGAACCCCCATCGGCCTGGGGCCGCCCACCTACGACCACAACCACGCGCCCACCTGCGCCCAGTGGCCGGCGGAGCGCGCGAGCCGCTTCGAGGGCTCCTACCGGGCCGCGGGTTCCGCGCCGATCCTGGTCCTCGGGAACACCGGGGACCCGGACACCCCGTACCAGGACGCCGTGGCCCTCGCGGGGACGCTGGAGAACGGACGGCTGGTCACCTTCGCCGCCGAGGGACACACCGCCTACAACCGGAGCGCGTGCGTCAGCGCGCTCGTCAACGACTACCTCGCCACCCTGGCCCTGCCCGCGCGGGGCACGGTCTGCGCGGACGAGGCGCCCGCGGTGTCGTCGGCCCGCCGCAGCGCGTACGCCGGCGTCGACGAGACGCGCGACGTGATTCCCACCCTGTCGCGCTGAACAGCTCCGAGGAGCGGGGCCGCGGTCGACCTCGGGTCGAGCGCGGCCCCGCTGCCGTGTCACGGCGGTGCGGACGGCCCCGTGGTGACGGTGGGGCAGGAGTGCGGGCGAGCCGCCCTCTTGAGAGGTATCGGTACTGGGTAGGGTGAACCGGACAACGGGTTCGGTGCGGTTCTGGGTGGGGTGGGGGACATGGGACGTCAGATGCGGGTGCCCGGTGGGATCCTGGCGGTAACGGTTCTGCTGGCCCTGGCCGGGTGCTCGCAGCCCGCGAGCGACCGGGCCGCGGGCGACGGCAAGCCGTCGGCGTCGGCGTCCGGCGCCAAGTCGCCCTCGCCGTCCGCGTCCAAGAAGGGCTCCGGCGGCGACGACGGCAAGCCGGTCACCGGCGACGTCCTGCCGGGCATGGTCACCGTGCAGGTGGCCCGCACCCAGTTGGCCGCGCTCAAGGTCGGTCCCGTCGGCTCGATGTCCGGGTACTCCCGGGACAAGTTCACGCACTGGATCGACCAGGGCAGCAAGTGCGACACGCGCGAGACCGTCATCAAGCGCGACGGCAAGGACGTCACCGTGAACGCGGACTGCAAGGCCGCGTCCGGCACCTGGCGCAGCCTCTACGACGGGGTCACGGTCACCGACGCGGGGAAGCTGGACATCGACCACATGGTGCCCCTCGCCGCGGCGTGGCGCTCCGGCGCCGCCGCCTGGGACGCGCAGCGCCGCAAGGAGTTCGCCAACGATCTCGTCCGCCCGCAGCTGATCGCGGTGAGCGCGTCCGCCAACCGGTCCAAGGGCGACCAGACCCCGGACAGCTGGCAGCCCACCGACAAGAGCGCCTGGTGCCAGTACGGCAGGGCCTGGACCACCGTCAAGTCGGCGTACGGCCTGACGGTGACGGAAGCGGAGAAGCAGATGCTGACGACGATGCTGGACACCTGCGCCTCATGAGCGACGACCGGGCGGGCGCCGCCGAGCAGTGGGTGGACGAGGTCGTCGCGGGACCCGGCGGAGCGATGACCGACGAGGTCGGGGTCGTCACCGGGGACCTGACCCTGCGCACCACCGCCCGGTCGGGCGGTGGTGCGCTGGTGGAGATCCAGTACACCGGCGCGGAGGAGTGGTACCGGCTCACCTCCGGGCCGCACCGGCTCGAAGCCACTCCCCACGCCGTGCACCGCGCGGCCCTCGCCCTGGTCCGGGCCGGATACCGGGCCCAGGAGCAGGCCGACGGCTGACCGCTTCGGCGGCGGTCGTCAGCGCTGGTCGTCAGCGGTAGTCGTCAGCGGTAGTCGTCGGGGTGGCCCTGCATCCAGGTGTTGATCTTGTCCCGGGTGCCGAGCAGCACGCCCTGGTGCTCCTTGAGGTTGTCGAAGGACCGGTCCCCGGCGAGTTCCGCGTCGAGCTTCGCGACCAGGGCGATGGGCTCGGGGAAGTGGCCCGGCCCCTTCGGGTCCGCCTTCATGGACCTGTCCAGCTGGTGCAGTTCGTCGTACACCCGGCCCAGGAAGAAGGCGCACTCGCCCGGCGTGCAGGAGCCCCCGAGGGTCGCCTGGAGCCCGGCGAAGGCGTCGCGGACCTTCACCGGGGGCGCGGCCGCCGGGTCGACCGCCGCTGCCGACGGGGCCGGTGCGCCGGCCGACGGCGAGCCCCCGGTCGTGGCTTCGGCGGCGGCACCCGTGCCGGGGCTCGTGGCCGGGCTCGTGGCGCCGGTGGTGGCCGAGCCCGCGGTGGTGGGCGCGGTCGGCCCGGCCTGCTGGGAGCCCGGGCCGCAGGAAACGGTGAGTGCCGCCAGGGCCGCGACGACGATCGCCGCGCCCCGCGCTGTGGACGTGAACATGTTCTTCCCCCGTGTTCGTGGATCACCCGACCCTACAGAACCGCCCGGCCGGTGCTCGGACCGCCCGGACCGCCCGGACCGCCACGCGAACGGCGGGAGTTCCCTAGGCTGGCGCGGTGACTGAGGCGAGCGGTGTGCTGATCGGGGGCCGGTACCGGCCCCTGGAGCTGGTCGGCCAGGGCGGCATGGGCCGCGTGTGGCGGGGGACGGACGAGGTGCTCGGCCGGGAAGTGGCCCTCAAGGAGGTGACGTTCGCGCCGGGCACCACCGCCGATCAGCGGGAGGTCCTGCTCCGGCGGGTGGTGCGCGAGGCCCGCTCGGCGGCGCGGCTGGGCCACCCCGGGATCATCACCGTCCACGACGTGGTCGAGCACGAGGGCGCGCCCGTGATCGTCATGGAGTACGTGCGCGGCACCTCCCTCGCCGCGGCCATCGCGCGCGACGGCGCACTGCCCGTCCAGCGGGTCGCGGAGATCGGCGCGGCGATGCTGAAGGCACTGGGGCGCGCCCACGCGTCGGGCGTCGTCCACCGGGACGTCAAACCGGACAACGTCCTGCTCGCGGAGGACCGGGTGGTCCTCACCGATTTCGGCATCGCGCACACGGCGGACGCGACCACGGCGCTCACCCGCACCGGTGCGCTCATCGGCACCCCGGCCTACATGGCCCCCGAGCAGCTGACGGGCCGGTCGCCCGAACCCGCGACCGACCTGTGGGCACTGGGCGCGACCCTCTACTGCGCCGTCGAGGGCGTACCCCCCTTCGGCGCGCCCAGCTTCACCGCGCTGTGCATCGCCGTCGCCACCGAGGAACCCCGGCCGACGCGGCGCGCGGGCGCGCTCGCCCCGCTGCTGGTGGCGCTGCTGACGAAGGACCCGCGACACCGGATCGGCGCCGCGCAGGCACTGGCCGCGCTGGAGGAGCTGGCGCGGGCGCGGCCGATCCCCGCCCCGGCGGGTCCCCCGCACCACGACGCGGCCCCGCACCACGACGCGACCCCGCACCGGCTCGGACCCGTACCGGGAGCCCCGCCCGCACACGCCCCGGGCCCCGGTCCCGTCCCCCCGCGCCCCACCGTGCTCGACCCCGCGCCCCCGGACCCCACCCGGCCCACCGCCCGTACCGCCCCACCGTCCCCGGCCACCGCGCGCCTGCTGCGCCTCGTCGGCTGCTACGCGCTGCTGTGGGTCACCGGCGTGGCCCTGCCCTGGAACGACCTGGGGGAGGTGGTGCGCCGGGGGCACGTGACGGCGGCCGTCACCGTGACCCTCGTCCTCTGTCTGCCGCACGCCCTGCCCAGGCCGCGCTGGAGCCCCGCGGTCTGCTGGGCCGTCGTCATCGTCGCCGACGTGGTGCTGTACTTCCTCACGCTGGAGCTGCTGCGGCGGCTGCTGGGCTGGTGGGAGATCGGCTTCGCCACGCGTCCCCTGATGATGCTGGCCAACGTCCTGATCCTGGGCACCGGAGCCTGGCTGCTCTGGTGGAAGGTGCCCGGCAGTCGTCCCGCGTGAGCGCAGGGTGACGCCGGTCAGAGCGCCGTACCCCTGATGCGCCTCTATTCTGGTCAGTGTGATCGAGTCCGGACGGCCGCGGCTCCCCAGGCGCCCCGACCCGGGAAGCCTCGTGCGTCTGTCGCCGGTCGTCCTGACCGTCGTCATCGCCAGTCTGGCCTATGCCACACCGCCCGAGATGGCGTTCAGCCGACTCCTGCCCGCGGCGCCGGCCCTCGCCGCCGCCATGTGGCCGGTCCTGCCGACCGTGCTGCTCGGGACGGTCTGCCTCCTGCTGATGATCGGCCTCGGCCTCGTCTTCCCCGACCTGGGCACGTGGTGGACGGCCGCGGGGATCATCGCGGTGACCGTCGCCGCCGCGTACGGGAGCCACGCCCGGCTGCAGCGCGAGCGCACGCTCTTCCAGCTGCGGCTCGTCGCCGATGCGGCGCAGCAGGTGGTGCTGAGCCCGCTGCCGCGCCGCATCGGCGACATCGAGATCGAGTCGCTGTACCTCGCGGCCGCGGCGGAGGCGCGCATCGGCGGGGACTTCTACGAGGTCGTGGACACGAAGTACGGGGTCAGGCTGCTCATCGGTGACGTCCGGGGGAAGGGCCTGCCGGCCGTCGGAGCGGCCGCCGCGATCGTCAACGCCTTCCGGGAGGCGGCGTACGACGAGGACGACATGGTCGCCGTCGCCCGCAGGCTGGACGCCAGCAGCACCCGGTACAACGCGGCCTTTCCCCCCGAAGGCGCCATGGAGCGCTTCGCCACGGCGCTGCTCGCCGAGATCCCGCACGGGGGCGGGCGCGTGAACGTCCTCAACTGCGGCCACCCTCCACCGCTGCTCCTGAACGGCGCCAGGCTGCACGTCCTCGAAACGGCGACGCCATCGCCGTTGCTGAGCCTCGCGGAGCTGATCGGCGACCACTACACCGTCGACACCTTCGATCTCGCCCCCGACGACCTGCTGCTCCTCTACACCGACGGGATCGCGGAGGCGCGCGCCCGCGACGGCGAGTTCTTCCCGCTGGCGACCTGGATGCGGCGGCAGTCCGGGACGCCGCCCCGCGAACTCCTCACCGCCCTCCACCGCGATCTCCTGCGCTACAGCAGGGGGCGGCTGGACGACGACATCGCCGCCCTCGCCGTCCGCCTGCGCGCGGCCTGAGACGTCTGCCCGGAGCGCGAGCGGTACGACGCCTCGCGCCGGGTCAGCCGCCCTGGCCGGCGCTGCCGATCGGGCCGACCTTGACCGAGGAGCCGCTGCCGTCCGTGACGGGCAGGGTGGCCGCGCCCGGCCAGGCGAGGGTGACCGACTTCGTCTCGTCCGGCGGGGTGACGACCAGGCCGGTGATGCGGACACCGGAACCGCCCGACGTGTTGAGCGGGTAGGTGACGCCGAAGGAGACCGCCGCGCCCTTCTTCAGGGTGGTCGGGCCGGGATGCTGGTCGGTACGCTTCGCGGAGATCGATCCCGCGCTGGTCTTGAGATCGACCCCGGCGTACTCGGCGAGCGTGCAGTCCCGGCCGCCGCGGTTCTTGAACTGCACCGCGACCGTACCGTCGGTGTCGCCGCCGATGGTGGCGTCGATCGCCGTGATCTCCAGGTCGGCGGTGCGGCACTTGGCGGAGCCGGACGCGCCGCCCTTGTCGGAGCCGGTCCCGGCCGCCGTGCCCTTGCCGCCCGCGACCGCCGGGGAGCCCTTGCCGGCGCTCTGGTCGGCGCCGCCCGTGGTCGAAGGCGCGGACGGGGACGCGGTGGACGCGGACGACGGGCCGCCACCCGCCGCGGCGTCGTCGCCGTTCTGGCACGCCGTCAGCGAGAGACCGGCGGCGACGGCCAGGGCGGCGAAGGTGATCTTGTGGACGCGCATCGTTTTTCCTCGGAATCGGTTGGTGGCCGGGGCGGCTCGGGCCCGAACGGGCCAGTGGGAGCGGGTACTTCTGCCCCGGAGGACCCGTCCGCCCGCCGATCCGTTCCGTCCGCCCCCGCCTCATTACCTTCCTGTTACACACATGCCCGGACCACACATGCCCGGGCGGCGTCCACACGAGCGTGCTTGCCTCCGTTCCCCGGTCCTCCGGATGGATCCTCGTCGGCGGCCCCGCCTTCTGGAGATCATCCAGAAGCTCCGCGAGTGCCCGGGTCGCCGGGGATCAGGGTCGCTACCCCATCGAGGATGCGTTCCAGGCCGAAGTCCAACGGGTTCCCGCCTTGCGGGGCGAAGCCGCCTGCCGCGACCACCGCCGTCAGGGCGGGAAAGCGCTCCTTCTGTCGCTCCAGGACCGTGGCCGTCAGGTGGGCCCACTCCTCGTTCGCCGCCTCGTCGTCATCGACGTACTGATGGGCGACATTGCGAACATGGCCGACGAGCAGCAGGAACGTGTCGTGTTGCTGGGCGGCCGACAGCCCCGTCGCGGCCAGCGCGGCCAAGGCCGCGTCCAGCCAGCCGAGTTGATGGGGGCCCATGATCTGGCGGCGCATGCCCGTCGCTGCCAGGATCCACGGGTGGCGGTGGTACGTCGCCAGGCACTGCCGGGCCCACTCGGTCAGCTGCGGGCGCCAGCCGCCGGGGAGGTTGGCGACCGCGGTCGGGGGGCCGATCGCAAGGTCGACCATCAGGTCGAGGAGCTCCGTCTTACCGGGAACGTACCGGTAGAGCGCCATCGCGGTGACGCCGAATTCCTTGGCCACCCGAGCGAGCGAGACCGCCTGCAGGCCCTCCGCGTCGGCGATCGCGATGGCCGCCTCTGCGATGCGGCCCGCGGTGAGCGAAGGCTTCGGGCCCCGGCTCGGCGGCTCCTGCTCACCCCACAGCAGCGCGAAGCTCTCCTTCACACCGGCCTGCTTCCCGACCTTCTTCGTGGCCACTTCCGCCTCCTCTGCTGCACCCCGTTGACACCTCACCCTAACTGTTTATACCGTATAGCCAACCGCTTACGGCATATACAGTTCTGCTCCAGGGAGTCATCGTGATCGCCACCATCGCCGCCACGTCCGCAGCTGTCCTCCTCGCCGCACCCGCGGTCGGCGCCCTCGGCCACCGCGCCATCAAGCGTTCCCGCAACGCCTCACTGATGAAGATCGACACTCCGAACGGCATCGACGAGCAGGGCTTCGTCAGCATCGGCGGCATCGACCAGTGGATTTCGGTCCGCGGCGAGGATCTGGCCAACCCGGTGGTTCTGGAACTGCACGGCGGCCCCGGGGCCTCGACCGCGATCTTCGGACCCCGCACCAGATCCTGGGAGAAGCACTTCACGATCGTCCGCTGGGACATGCGCGGCGCCCTCAAGACCCTCGGCCGCAGCGGTCCGGAAGGCCAGGGGGAACTGACCTTCGATCGGATCTACGCGGACGCGATCGAGGTCACCGACCACGTACGCGTGCGCCTGGGCGCCGAGAAGATCGTCCTGCTCGGCCAGTCCTACGGAAGCGCCTTCGGCCTGCGGCTCGCCCGGGAGTTCCCCGAACGCTACTCCGCGTACGTCGGCACCGACCAGAACATCCACGACGCCGGCCGTGACGACTCCGTGCACCAGGCCCTGCTCACCCGGCTGCGTACGACCGGAAAGCGCAAGGAGCTGGCGGCGGTCGAGGCGCTCGACCCCGACGAGCGGCAGTGGACCGCCCGTCAGCGCGCCATGCACGCCAAGCTGGTGGCCACCAGCGACCCGCTGACGCTGGACACGATGAAGAAGGTCGTCATGGGGTCCCTGTGGTTCTCGCCGCTGCACTCGCTGCGCGAGCTGGGGCGCTTCGTCAAGGGGATGGCCATCTCGGAGCAGATCACTGAGGCCACCACCGGCTTCGACGACTGGGCCGAGGGCACGAAGTTCGAGCTTCCCCTCTTCATCTTCCAGGGAGACAAGGACGTCCTCACGCCGCCGGAGCTCGCCCGCCGCTTCTTCGACGACGTCCAGGCGCCGGTCAAGGGCTTCGCGCTGATCGAGGACTGCAGCCATTTCGCGGCGTTCCGGCGGCCGGAGCGGTTCCTGGAACTCCTGCTGACCCGTGTGCGGCCCGTGGTCGCCGCGGAGCCGGCAGGTACAGCGGGCATCTGACCCCGTGTGGGGCCGGCCGATGTCCCGCCGTCCGGCTGGACACCCCCGGTGACCGGATCAGGGCCGGGATTTCGGCCCTGATCCGGTCACCGGCCGAGTTCGGCTCGGCGAAGACCGCGGAACACCTCCGGGGTCGTCCATCCGCGCAGGGTGGCGTGCGTCGTCGAGCGGAAGGCGGCCTCGGCCGTGGTGGCGTCGAGGGCCCCGGCGAGTTCGAGAGTCACGAGCCCGTGCAGGGAAGCCCAGATCGACAGGGCGATCGACGTTGCCTCACCGGCGAGGACGGACGCCGTCAAGGCGCGATCGATCGCCGCGAGGAGCGGGCGGATCGGGTCACCGGCACCGGCCTCTCCCGACGGGTCGAAGGACTGCACACCACCGAACAGCACTGTGTACAGGTGGCTGTGGCCGCGCCCCCAGCGACGGTAGGCGACGGCCAGTGCGTAGAGGTCGGCGAGAGGGTCCGCGGAGGTCTGCACCGCCGACAGCTCCTGGAACAGGCCGGCGACGGCTCTGTCGCGCACCGCGCGGATCAGCCCGTCCTTGCCGCCGAACAGGGAGTACACCGCCGTCGTCGACGCCTCGGCGGCAGTGGCCACGGCGCGGACCGTGACGGACTCCCGCGGACGGGTGGCGAGCATCTCGGTCGCGCACTCCACAAGCCGCTCTTTGACGGCCTCGTCGTTCGTTCTGGGCCTACCCACGGTCAGCAGCCTACCTCCTCTGATAACGTCGTTTTGAAACAGCGTTCTGAAACTGTCGGAGGTCCGCCGTGCCCACGTCCGCGATACGTCTCGTCCGCTTAACCGGACGCCTCCTGTTGGCCCTGGCCGCCGTCGTGGCGCTGGTCGTCGTCTTCCTCGCACTGATCGCGCTCACGGACGGGGCGGGTTCGGGGCTCGCCGCGTGGTTGGCGACCCTCGGGACCGGGAGCGTCCTCGCGCTGTGGCGGGGTCGGCGCCGCACCTGGCCGGCGCGGCTGGTGCCGTTCCTGCCGGTGGTCGTCGCGGCGGCGCTGACGGCGGCGGTCTGCGTCCCGACCGCACCGACGGCCCGGCGGCATCCGCCCGCGCTGGCGTTCGTGTCCACTCAGCACTGGAACCTGGCCACGGGCAGCCGGGTCGCGGTCTACCACTACCCGCCCGCGAGCCCCGGCCCCCGGCATCCCGTCCCGTTCGTGTACCTCCACGGAGGCCCCATTCGCGGCATCTCGGTGCAGGACCACACCTTTCTGCAACTCCTGGCACGCCAGGGCCACGACGTCTACGCCTACGAACAGGCCGGCGGCGGACGAAGCGACCTGCTCCCCATGGACCAGTACACGATCTCCAGGGCGGTCCGTGACCTCGCCGCCTTCGTCGACCGTCTGGACAAGGGCAAGGTGGACATCCTCGGATTCTCCGGGGGTGCAGTCGTGCTGACCCGGGCCCTGGCCGACCCGGGCGCCGCCGCACGCCTGCACCGGGCGATCATCGCCGAGCCCGGGCCCATGGACGGCCCCACCGCGCACATCGCCGGGCACAAGGGCCGAGCATCCGCACAAGGCCTCGCCCCCGACCCGACCGGACCGCGATCGACGCACGTCCCCCGGTACGCCGTGGCATTCGGCCTCATGCGACTCGGACTCCTCACCCCCGACACCGGACTGATCGGACAGGCCGAAGGCGACAACGCCTTCACCGCCGCAGACCTCGGCAGCGACACCGCATCCGCCTACTGCGCGCGCGACGCGCACCGCATGCCCAGCGAGGACACCGCACAGAACTTCTCCTTCAGCCCCGCCGCCAGCCTCCGCGTCCAGCAGACGGTCAAGGACTCGCCCTCCATCGCACCGCTACTGAGGCAGTCCCGGACCCCCGCGATGCTGATGATCGCCGAATGCTCCTCCCAGGTCCGTCAGTGGGCGACCGCCACCCTCGCCGATGACCCCGCTGTCCAGCGCACGCAGTACATGCCCGGAGTCGGCCATCACCTGTGGAACGGCCTCGACGACAACAACGACCGGGCCGCCGCCGTCATCACCGCGTTCCTTCAGGACAAGCCTGCCCCCTTGCCGAACTACCCGACCCGCGACGAGATCCCCGCCTTCATGCGCGACCACAAATGAAGTCATCGCAGCCCGGCCCACGCCGCCGACCAGCCGAGATGGTGACGGCGAGCGGCGTGGGCCCCGCCGTCAGCGGGCTCCGGCACCCTCCGGGTTCGGGGCGGGCGGCGGGTTCTCGCAGGTGACGTCCTTGGCGGGCAGCCGTCCCGTCGACAGGTACGCGTTCACGGGTATGTTGGCGCAGGCCGTGGGCTTGGAGAGGTACACGCCGTGCCCCACGCCTCCCAGCGCGAGCACCATCCGCGATCCCTTGAGTGCTTGGTGCATCCCCTGGCCGCTGCTCAGCGGGGTCATCGGATCCCACTCGTTCTGCACGGTCAGGACATTGGCGCGGGTCTTCATGGGGGTGGCGGGCTCCAGCGGCCGCTGCCAGAAGGCGCACGGCTTGATGTTCGAGGCGAAGTCCCCGTACAGCGGGTGCTTGATCTTGTCCTGCGCGGCCTCCCGCGCGTACTGGTCCGGATCGCGGGGCCAGTTGTCCGCGTCCCCGCAGACCACGGACCAGTACGCGGCGGTGGCGTTGCCCGGGGGAGTGGGGTCCGGCGCCTCCGAGGCCCCCGTAGCGTCGCCCCCCGGACCGGCGGCCCGGACGCCGCCGAGCGGTGACCGCGCGCCGGGCACCGTGCCGGCGGCCTTCCCGACGGCGCCCGGAGCCGGGTTCACCGGCGGCTGGGGCGCCTTGTCGGCGGATGCCCTGATGGACTTGATGACGACCGAGGCGGCTTCCGGATCGAAGTAGAGCGACGGGTCGGCCCTGATGTCGTCACCCGTCATCTTCTGTCCGTAGTGCATGATCGGTTCCCGGTCGGCCCGCGCCACCAGGGCCCAGAAGCTGGCGGAGACCGCCTCGGGCGTCGTGCCGAGGCCGTAGGTGTCCGAGCGCTCCGCCGCCCAGCGCGTCCACCGCTCGAAAGCGGGCTCGGCTCCGGTCCCCTGCACCTGGATCATGCCGCGCCAGGTGCGCCCCGGGTCCACGCCGCTGTCCAGGACGAACCGGTCGGTGCGGTCCGGGAACATCTGCGAGTACACCGCGCCGAGGTAGGTCCCGTACGAGTAGCCCAGGTACGAGAGCGTCCGCTCGCCCAGTGCGGCGCGGATGACGTCCATGTCGCGCGCCGTGTTGCGGGTGGTGATGTAGGGGATCACATCGCCCGACTTCTCACGGCACTTGTCGGCGATCCCGCGCGCCCAGGCCACGTCCGAGGCGAAGGTCTCGGGCCGGTAGGCCCCGCCGGCGCCCACCTCCGCCTCGCTCAGGTCGCCGCAGCTGATCGGGCTGCTCTCGGCGACGCCGCGGGGGTCGAAGCCGATGAGGTCGTAGCGGTCGCGGACGTCCTTGGGCATCTCGGCGTTCGCCCGGATCGGCCGGAAGAGACCGGCGGTCCCGGGGCCGCCGGGATTGAGGAGGAGGACGCCGCGCCGCTTGGCCGGGTTCTCGCTCTTCATCCGGGATATGGCGATGTCGAGGGTGCGGCCTTCGGGGCGCTGGTAGTCGAGCGGCACCTTGACGGTCGCGCACTCGTACTCGGCCGGCCGATCGGGACTGCAGCGGTGCCACGCCAGTTTCTGGCGCGGGTACTCGGAAGTCGGGGCGGCGGATGCGGGGGACGCCGTCAGTCCGGGCAGAGCGGTGGCCAGGAGCCCGGCGGCGGCGAGCAGCGGTGCGAGGCGTTTCATGCGCGTGGTGCCGTTCCTTCGTCAGGTGAAATCGTGTGCGCCTCCACTGTGTTGGATCACCTGACGAGACCGGATCCCTCCCAGGAGCCGACCTGGAGTCCCCCGCGCGTACCACCTGGAATCAAGACACATGGCCGAGATTCGCCCCCAAGACCCCCGAATCCGCCGTCACTTCGCGGAACGACCTGCCCCGCCCGCGCGTAGTCCCGTCCCCCTTGAGGAGGACAGCCGACGACAAGACGGCAGGTCGTCGCGGGCGGGCCCGCTCGCTCAGTACACGAGCTTGTAGGTCACGTCCTTGGGGACCGGGCCCGGAGAGGTGTCGGTGTAGAGGAGCCTGATCGTCGTGAAGCGCCGCACGTCCGGGTGCGCGGGCCAGACCTGCGGGTCGCTCAGCGTCACCGAAACCGGGTAGGCGTGGAAGCGTCCGGCCGCGCAGTAGGGGCGGCAGTCGTTCACCATGTCGGTGCCGGTGGCCGTCGCGGTCCGCGCGCCCCAGGTGTCCCACCGCAGGTCGACGAGGTTGTTGTTCCCGTCACCGCAGGCCAGGAGGTACTCCTGGGGGCGCATGCGGGCCTGTGCGGAACAGTCGACGACCACCACCGGGTCCGGCGGGTCCAGCGCCCGCGCCGATGACGTCCCACCGGGGAGCGCGGCGACGGCCGTCACGGCCACCGCCGCGCACACCACCGCGGTCATCCGCGCCCCGCGCCGGGGGGCGCGCGCGGGACGGTCGGATGCTGAAACGTTCACGAAGGGCCTTCCTCACCACTGCGCCCGCCGTGGGCACTACGGCACGTCCAGCTTCCCCCACCGGCGCGGACCCCGCACCCGCTGGACCTCGTCCGTACGGTCGGGCCCGGGCCGGGAGCCCCGTCCCGGCCCCCGGCCCGGCAGGATCCGCCGGGGACGGTCTACGGCGCCGGTGTCGTGGGCGGGGTCGGGGCCGGGGTGCCGTCGAGGGCCAGGGCGGTGAGGAGGACCAGGGAATCGGTCCAGCCGAGCGGCGCGACCGAGGAGGGCCGCCCGCTGCCGTTGACGGTCTCGGGCAGCTCGCCGAGCCCGTTGCGCTTGGACAGGACCCAGTCCAGGACGCGTTCGGCCTTCTGCCGCTCGCCCGTACCGGCCCAGGCCAGCGCGAAGAAGGTGGTGCTGGGCGTCCAGGCGTACGCCCCCCAACTGAACCCGGGGTCGTTGCCGGGCGTGAGCCCCCCGTTCGGCAGCAGCAGTGCGCGGTGGGTGGAGTCGAGGGCCGTGGCCAGGTCGGCGGGCGCGGTGTTGAAGGGCGGCGCCATGAAGGCGGCGGCGCTGTCGCGACCGTGCAGCCCGTCGCTCGTCCGCGGGTAGCCCAGGGGGGCGAAGTGCGTCGCGATGCCGTCGGCCAGGCGCCGGGCGGCCGTCGCCCAGCGCGTGGCGTCGGCGCCGCGGCCGGACGCCCGGGCGAGGTCGGCGGCCGAGTTGAGCCCCGCGAGCAGGGGCGCGGCGGTGCCGATGTTGGCGGTGTCCGTCGGCAGCTCCCAGTAGTCCGGTCCGGCGGGCGGCAGTCCGTCCGCGTCCAGCGAGTCGGCCGCGTAGTCGGCGGCCTTGCGGACCATCGGGTACAGCGCGGCCAGCCTGGCGGCCCGGTCCTTGGTCGGCGCGGCCCGGTACCACTGCCAGGTCGCCCAGGGCACCCAGCCGTTGCCGTCGAGCTGCCAGGTCCGCGCGTCGGGCGGACCCGCGCCGTCGAGCGTGGTGCGCGCCTCCCAGGTGCCGTCCGGACGCTGGGTCGCCTGGTCGTGGCGCAGCATCCGGTACGCCTCGGCGTCGTGGCCGGTCGCGGCGAAGGCGGCTGCGGCGAAGCCCCCGTCGCGGGGCCAGGAGTACTCCCACGCCGGTGACCAGGCGGCGGCGAACGCCCCGTTCGGGCGCAGCAGGGCCCGCATGGACAGCAGGGCCCGCCGGGAGGCCTCCCGGCGCGCGGGCGTCGTCCCGGGCACCTTGCCGGCGGCCAGCCAGGCGCGGCTCTCGGCGATCTGCTTCAGCGCGCCCGGGTCGTCGGCCTCGGTCACCACCGACGCCCCGCGACCGGCGGGCAGGTGGCGCCAGCGGCCCGACGGCAGCCGCAGGACGTTGCTGCCCTCGACGTAGCCGGCGCCCACCGCGAACGCGGGCGCGACGGCCTCCGTCACCTGCTGGTTCGTCAGCAGCCCGGCCGTACGGGCGGCCAGCGAGGAGGTGGGCACGTAGCAGGGCTCGCTCTCCCCGCAGCGGTCGGCGCCGACGGGGTTGACGCGGAAGGCCAGGCGGGCGGCATCGGCGTGCCAGCCTCCCCAGTGGGCCCGGTCGTAGTTCCAGCTGACGGGGGCCCCGGGATCGGCGGTCCGCGTGCCGTGCCAGACGACCGCCTTGCCCTCGCGGGTGGTGGCCTGGACGAACAGGTAGTACGGGTTCCCCGCCGTGAGCGGTGCGCCGAAGGGAACCTCGATCCAGCCCGCTCCCGCACCGCCGAGGGCGGCCAGGTCCAGCGTCCGGGTGGCGACGGCGGACGCGGCGCCGTCCAGCGCCGTGCGCACCTGCACGGTCACCGTGCCGGTGGCGGCCGCGCTGGTCAGGTAGAACCCGACCCGGTCGAGACGGGAGGTGGCGGCGGTGAACTCCTGCGCCGCCGCGTGGTCCGCGGCCTTGACGTCGAACAGGCCGACGTCGTGCCGGACCTGTTCCGCGCGCGGGGCGGAGGCGGCCGCTCCGGCGCCGGTGCCGGTGGTGTCGGTGGTGGTGTCCGTGGTGGGTCCGGGAATGCTCAGCAGGGCTGTCGCCAGGACGGCCGACAGGGTGATGGACGGGGCCATGAGCCTCCCTCGTTCGGTGACGTGCCGTCACCGCCGCTACACCGCGGGGGCGCCGCGGACGCACGTCATGCGTGGGTAACGAGGGCCGGCGCACCGCGTTCCTCCCGGCTCGCAGGATCGACCCGGAGAGACCAAGGAGCACGAGATTTGCCTAAAGCATTTAGGTAAATCCATAATGGCTTCAGGTTGATGGAGGGATGGACATGGCACGCGCGGGATTGACGACGGCCCGACTGGTGCGGGCGGGGGCGGAGCTGGCCGACGAGGTCGGCTTCGAGCAGGTGACCGTCTCGGCGCTCGCCCGACAGTTCGACGTCAAGGTCGCGAGCCTCTACTCGCACGTGAAGAACTCCCACGACCTCAAGACCGGGATCGCCCTGCTCGCGCTGGAGGAACTCGCCGACGCGGTCGCCGTCGCCCTCGCCGGGCGGGCGGGCAAGGACGCCCTGGCGGCCTTCGCGAACGTCTACCGCGACTACGCCCGCCAACACCCCGGACGGTACGCCGCGGCGCAGTTCCCGCTCGACCCGGAGGCGGCCGCCGCGAGCGCGGGCGGCCGGCACGCCCGGATGACCCGGGCGATCCTGCGCGGGTACGACCTGACGGAGCCCGACCAGACGCACGCGGTGCGGCTGTTGGGGAGCGTCTTCCACGGTTACGTCACCCTGGAGCTGTCCGGCGGCTTCAGCCACAGCGCTCCCGGCTCGCAGGAGACCTGGTCGTGGATCCTCGACCGGCTGGACGCCCTCCTGCGCAGCTGGACCGCACCGGCGCACAGTGGTGGCGCCCCGCCGCATCCCAGCGATGCGGCCCCCTCGACGGACAGGCCGATGACACCATGAGCACCGACGCGACGAACACCGACGAAACCAACACCGACGCACCCAACAGCGGCGCCCCGAACAGCGATGCTCCGCACACCGGCGGTCGCCGCGCCGAGCGCCGGTGGATCACCACGCGGATCACTGCGGACCTCCTGCGCGGAGCGCTGGACCTGGAGCACACCGAAGAGGGCCTCCTGCCGCACCGGCTGCCCGCCCGGGCCCGCGCCCAGAACACCGACGGCCAGCTCGCCATGGCGCAGTCGCAGCCCTCCGGCGTACGGCTCGTCTTCCGCACCCGGGCCACCGCCCTCGAACTCGACACCCTCCCCACCAAGCGCGTCTACGTGGGCGCCCCGCCGCGCCCGGAGGGCGTCTACGACCTGCTGGTCGACGGCAGCCTGGCCGGGCGGGCCGGTGTCGCCGGGGGCGCCACCCTGACCATCGACCTGGCGACGGGCACCACCACCGAACAGCGCGGCCCGGTCGGCACCCTGCGCTTCACCGGCCTCGCCGCCACGGACAAGGACGTGGAGATCTGGCTGCCGCACAACGAGACCACCCGCCTGGTGGCCCTGCGCTCCGACGCGCCCGTCGAGCCCGCGCCGGACCGCGGACGCAGGGTGTGGCTGCACCACGGCAGCTCGATCAGCCACGGATCCGACGCCGCGAGCCCCAGCACCACCTGGCCCGCGCTGGCCGCCGCCCTCGGCGGGGTGGAGCTGACCAACCTGGGCCTGGGCGGCAGCGCCCTGCTCGACCCGTTCACCGCCCGCGCCATGCGCGACGCCCCCGCCGACCTGATCAGCCTCAAGATCGGCATCAACCTGGTCAACACCGACGTGATGCGGCTGCGGGCCTTCGGCCCCGCCGTCCACGGCTTCCTGGACACCATCCGCGAGGGCCACCCCGACGTGCCGCTGCTGGTGGTGTCCTCCATCCTGTGCCCGATCCACGAGGACACCCCGGGCCCCAGCGCCCCCGACTACGCCGCTTTCAGCGCCGGTCGACTGCGCTTCCTGGCCACCGGTGATCCGGCGGAGCGCGCGAGCGGCAAGCTGACCCTCGGCGTCGTCCGGGAGGAACTGGCCCGGATCGTGGCCGAGCGGGCGGTCGAGGACCCGAACCTGCACTACCTGGACGGCCGCGAGCTGTACGGCGAGGCCGACAACGCCGAGCTGCCGCTGCCCGACGAGCTGCACCCGGACGCGGCCACCCACCGCCGCATCGGCGAGCGCTTCGCCGCACGCGCCTTCGCACCCGAGGGCCCCTTCGCGGACCCGACCGCCTGAACCCGCGGCCCGGGACCGGCCGGGCCCGCGGCCTCACCCCTGCGCCAGCACCGCCCCGATCACGTGCCGGGCGTTGCGGGCCATCGCCGGGTTCGTGTTGCGGTAGTACGGCAGCGCGATCACCGCCTGGGACAGAGCCCGGGCGCGGCCGCGCAGCCAGGTCGCGTCGTCCACGCCGAGGGCCGTGCGGAACACCTCCCGGGCGTCGGCGGGCAGCAGGTTCCAGGCGGGGAACAGGTCGCAGGCCGGATCGCCCACCCCCGCACACCCGAAGTCGATCACCGAGGCGAGCCGCCCGTCGCGCACCAGCACGTTCCCCGGCATGAGGTCGGCGTGCAGCCACACGGGAGGTCCGTCCCACGCCGGGGCGCGCGACGCCGCGTCCCATACGGCCGTCAGCGCGTCGCAGTCGACGGCCTCGCCCGGGATCCCGCGCAACTCCGCGAGGGCCGCCCGGGTCGCCGCGTCGAGCGAGGCGAGCGGCCCGCCGCGGTGGGCCCGCGGCGCCGGTGCCAGCGTGACCTTCCGCATCGCCGCCACGAAGGCGGCCAGGTCCCCGGCCAGTGCCCCGGGCGCGTCCAGCGCCCCCGCCTCGGGGTTCTCGCCCTCCAACCACCGGTACACCGACCACGACCACGGGTACCCCTCGGCGGGCCCGCCGACCCCCAGCACCTCGGGGACGGCCGTCGGGAGCAGCGGGGCCAGCCGGGGCAGCCACGCCTGCTCGTGCGGTACGTCCCCCGCGCCGTCGGCCGTCAGCGGCAACCGGACCAGCCTCGTCCCGCCCAGCCGGTACACGGCGTTGACCGTGCCGCCCGACGCGATCCGCCGCACCGGCAGCCCGGCCCACTGCGGGAACCGGCGGGCGACCAGGCGCCGTACGAGGTCGTCGTCGATCGGGTGGCAGTCCGCGTGCATCGGTTCGGTGCCCACTGCGTCTGTGCTCATGGCAGCCCATCCGACCGTCGGGCACCGCGGGCGTCAAACGGGTTTCCCGCTCGAAAGGTGCGCGGCGAACCGCTCCGGGCCCTGATACGCGGTTGATACATGATCGTGCGGTTCCCGACCGGTGACCCCGCGATGCTGGAAACGTCGGTCTCCCAGACTGCTCGAAGGACGCACCGGTCGGCGGAACCGACCGCCGTGACCGGCGCCCAGGAAAGGCAGGATCCACACCGTGGCAGCGCGGCACAGCCGACTGCCGGTCATCGCCCTCTCCCTCCTGGGGTTGGCGCTCACCGGCGGTTTCGCCCTATCCCAGCGGTCCGGGAGCGGCACGCCGCCCCCCGGGCACGGTTCGCCCGCGGTGCCCGCCTCCGGGCCCGGCACCTTCACCAGCGCGCAGGCGTCCGGAGCCGTCATCGGGAGCGGCGGGCCGCTGCGGCGCTACCGGGTCGAGGTCGAGGACGGCATCGACGTGTCGCCCGTACAGGCGGCCACGGAGATCCAGGCGATCCTCTCCGACCCGAGGAGCTGGGCCGCGCACGGCCAGGGCCGGTTCCAGCTGGTCGACGCCGATGCCGACGTCACCATCAAGATCGCCACCCCGAAGACCACCGACACCCTCTGCGCGCCGGTCGGCAACACCCGCGGGGAGCTGAACTGCGAGATCACCGGGGGAGTCGTCGTCAACCTCAAGCGCTGGACGCAGGGTTCGCCGCAGTACGACGGACCGGCCACCGAGTACCGGCACCTCATCATCAACCACGAGGTGGGTCACATGATCGGCTACCGCCGGCACATGGGGTGCCCGGGCCCCGGCCGACCGGCGCCGGTGATGATGCAGCAGATCAAGGGCCTGGACGGCTGCGTGTCCAACGCCTGGCCCTACACCGCGGACGGCACCTTCCTCACGGGCCCCGACACGCAGTGACGGCGCCCGGGCCCCGGCACACGCCCGCGGTCCGGGCCTGCCCCACGGGCCTTCGGCACGGGCCTTCGGCACGTGGAAGGGGGTCCCTTGGTCGTGGGGACGGCGGGGCCTTCGCCTCATGATCGGGCCGCTCCCGTCCCCGTAGCCTTCGAAGGCCGATACGGAGAACGCACCGGCGGTCCCACCGTGCCCCGCGGGACGACGCCCACGGCGCGGCGGGTCCGGTACCAACCCAAGGAGCACGATGGCCGGCCGCGCGCCCGGATCCGACCCCGCCCAGGACGCCCCCCGCATCACGGAGCCCAGCCACCACGCCGTCGGCGTGCACGCCGTGACCACCGCGATGCGGCTGGCACAGCGGCAGATGGGCGTCCTGCGCAGCGCCCGCACCCTGTTGCGGGTCAACCAGCCGGACGGCTTCGACTGCCCCGGCTGCGCCTGGCCCGAGGAAGACCGGGTGCACCGGGCGGAGTTCTGCGAGAACGGCGCCAAGGCCGTGGCCGAGGAGGCCACCCGGCGGCGGGTGACGCCCGCCTTCTTCGCCGAACACGCGGTGGCCGACCTGCTCGGCAGGTCCGGCTACTGGCTGGGACAACAGGGCCGCCTCACCCACCCGATGCTGCTGGACGAGGGCGCCACGCACTACGTCCCGGTCAGCTGGGAGCGGGCGTACGAGATCATCGGCGAGGAGTTCGCCGCCCTCGACTCGCCCGACGAGGCCGTCTTCTACACCTCCGGGCGGACCCCGAACGAGCCGGCCTTCGCACTCCAGCTCTTCGCCCGGCGGCTGGGCACCAACAACCTGCCGGACTGCGCCAACATGTGCCACGAGGCCACTGGGGACGCCCTGGTGGAGACCCTCGGCGTCGGCAAGGGGAGCGTCTCCCTGGAGGACATCCACCACGCCGACCTGGTCATCGTCGCCGGGCAGAACCCCGGCACCAACCACCCCCGGATGATGGCCGCGCTGGAACAGACCAAGGGCAACGGCGGCCGGGTCATCAGCGTGAACCCGCTGCCCGAAGCCGGACTTGAGCGGTTCAAGAACCCCCAGCGCCCGCGCGGCGTCGTGGGCGAGGGCACCCGGCTCACCGACCTGTTCCTCCAGATCCGTACGGGCGGCGACCTCGCCCTGTTCCGGGCCCTGAACCAGCTGCTGTTGCGCGCGGAGGACGAGGCCCCGGGCACCGTCCTCGACCGGGAGTTCATCGCCGAACACACCCTCGGCTTCGAGGCCTGGGAGCGGGACGCCCGCGCCACCGACCGGGACGAGGTGCTGGCCGCCACCGGTCTGCCCATGGAGCAGATCGAAGCGGCCGCGCGGATGGTCCTGGAGTCCAAGAGCGTGATCGTGTGCTGGGCGCTCGGCCTGACCCAGCACAAGCACTCCGTGCCCACGCTGCGGGAGATCGTCAACTTCCTGCTGCTGCGCGGCAACGTGGGCCGCCCGGGCGCGGGCGTCTGCCCGGTCCGCGGCCACTCCAATGTGCAGGGCGACCGCACGATGGGCATCTACGAGCGCCCCACCGAGGCCTTCCACCGGGCGCTGGGCGCGGAGTTCGGCTTCACCTCGCCGCGCCACCACGGCTACGACTCGGTGAGCGCCATCAAGGCGATGCGTGACGGCAAGGTGAAGGTCTTCGTCGGCATGGGCGGCAACTTCGCGGCCGCCGCCCCCGACACCCCGGTCACCGAGGAGGCCCTGCGCCGCTGCTCCCTGACGGTGCAGATCTCCACCAAGCCCAACCGGTCCCACCTGGTCACGGGCCGGCGCGCGCTGATCCTGCCCACGCTGGGACGCTCGGACGAGGACCGCACGCAGGCGGGGCCGCAGTTCGTGACCGTGGAGGACTCGATGGGACGGGTGCACGCCTCGCGCGGGCGGCTGAGGCCCGAACCGATGCTGCGCTCGGAGACCGCCATCGTCTGCGCGATGGCCCGCGCGGCGCTCGGCCCCGGCGACGACGTCCCCTGGGAGGAGTTCGCCGCCGACTACGACCGGCTGCGGGACCGCATCGAGCGGGTGGTCCCGGGCTTCGACGACTTCAACGCCCGGGTGCGCCGGTCCGGCGGATTCGTGCTGCCGCACGCGCCCCGGGACGCGCGCAGCTTCCCCACCCACACGGGCAGGGCCAACTTCACGGTCAACGACATGGTGGTGCTCGACGTCCCCGAAGGGCGGCTGCTGCTCCAGACGCTGCGCTCGCACGACCAGTACAACACCACGATCTACGGCCTCGACGACCGCTACCGCGGGGTCCACGACGGACGGCGCGTGGTCCTGGTCAGCCCCGCGGACATCGCCGCGCTCCGCCTGACCGCGGGGGCCTACGTCGACCTCGTCTCCGAGTGGCCCGACGGCCGCGAGCGCCGGGCCGCCCACTTCAAGGTGGTGTCCTACCCCACGGCGCGGGGCTGCGCGGCCGCCTACATGCCGGAGGCGACCGTCCTGGTGCCCCTCGACCACACCTCGGACATCAGCAACACCCCCGCGTACAAGTCGGTCGTCATCCGCTTCGAGCCGGACAGCGGACCGGACGCGGTCGTGGTGATCTGAGGACCGACCGCCGACGCCCCGGCCGGGCCGACCGCACCGGCCCGCCGGGGCGGCTCAGCGGCCGCGCTGGATCTCGAAGTGGTCGATCCGCCGCCCCGTTTCGGCGAGGGCGCTGACCTTCAGCTTCGGGGTGCGGCCGGTCTCCACCTCCACCGCGAGGAAGGAATAGTCGGTGTAGCGCACCCGGGACCACTCGACGGTCTCGGTCGCCTTCGTCCCGCCCTTGGCCCAGTGGTAGGTGTCCACGCTGTCGCGGTCCGCGACGTGGCCCTCGTACGAGTCGGGCACCGGGAAGCTGTACAAGGAGCGTCCCGCCGCGCCCGCGGTGACGTACACGATGCCGTCCCGCGTCGGGTCGGTGCGCTCGCCGATCGGGACCTTGCGCCCCACCGCGTTGCCCTTGATGGCGTCCGTGCGCTCGTAGACGTGGTTGTGCCCGTTGATGACCAGGTCCACCTGGTGCTTCTCGAAGAGCGGCACCCACGCGTCGCGCACCCCGCCCTCGGAGGCGTGCGAGCTGGTGGTGGAGAAGGCGCAGTGGTGGAAGAAGACCACGATGAAGTCGATGTCGCGGTGGTGGCGCAGTTCGCCGAGGCGGCGGTCGAGCCAGGCGGTCTGCTTGCCGCCGCTGATGCCGAAGTTGGCGGTGATCTCGTACGAGACGTCGTTGGCGTCGAGCGCGACGACGCCGACGTTGCCGTGGACGAACGAGTAGGCGCCGGGCAGGCCGACCGGGTCCGGGCCGTTGTCCGGCAGGGACCAGCGGGCGTTCTGGCCGCCGTAGCCCCGCGGCGAGTACCAGGCCTCCATGTCGTGGTTGCCGGTCGTCACCATCCACGGCACGCTCTTGGCGACGGTCTCCGTCTGCGCCAGGAACTGGTCCCAGGTCCGCGCGTCGTAGCTGTCGCCCGGGGCTCCCGCGCCGGAGGAGTCGGCGTAGCAGATGTCACCGGCGTGCAGGTGGAAGGCCGGGTTCTGGGCCAGCAGCACCGCGTCGTTGCCGAGCGCGTGGTAGCTGACGCCCTGGTCGCCGAAGGCGGTGAAGGTGAAGTTCTCGGCCCGCGCGGGCGCGGTGGTGAAGGTGCCGAGGGTGCCCAGGTTGCGGTGGTCGGCCGGATCGAAGCCGTCGTGGCCGACGCCGTAGTAGTACGTCTGACCGGGACGCAGCCGGTCCAGGCCCACGTGCAGGTAGAACTGCTCGGCGGCCGCGATCTTGCCGCCGTTCAGGACCGGGGTGCTCAGGTGCCGCACTTCGGCGTCGATCTTCCGGCTCAGCGACCAGGGGCTGGTGCCGACGCGCAGGTACGGCTGCTTCACCGCGAAGGGGGTCTGCCAGGAGACCCGCATCTGCGTCTTGGGGTCGGCGCCGAACTGCAGGTGGCGGCCGAACGGGGCGGCCAGGGAGCCGTCGACGCCGCGCCGCGCCGTGGAGGTCACCACGGTGGGGGCCGCGTAGGCGGGGGAGGCCGCCCCGGTGGTCAGTCCGGCTCCCGCCACCGCCGCGGTGACCGCTCCCGCGCGCAGGGCGCCGCGCCGGGTGAACTTCGCGCGCAGGTAGTCGTGCTGCTCGGCCATGTTCATGCGGGCGGCGAGCTTCTCGGGGATGCCGAAGCGGGGAAGGTCCATGGCGCGAACCTCCTCTCCACGGACGACGGGCGGCTCACCGGAGGGTGAACGGGGGAGGTACAGATTCCCATGCGACGTCCTGGAATCCGGTGCGCCGCGCACGGGGGTTTCGCCCCGTCAGGTCGCCCCGTCGGAGCGCCCCTTCGGGCGCCCCCCGACCGATCAGGAGGGAACGCAGACCTCCTTGCCCTTGAGGGTGCCCTGGCCGACCACCTCGATCAGCGGGTACACGCAGCCGGCGGCCAGGTAGGTCCGCCAGGTCTCGGTGCCGGTGTCGGTTCCCGGGACCAGCGGACCGTGCACGTTCCTGCTGAAGTTCGCGCCGCCGCCCGTGGTGTTCTGCCAGCCGAGCCGGACGTGGACGGCGTCCCCGGCGCGCTTCCAGTAGCCGACGCCGATGACGCCCTGGGCGCCGACCCGGCCGTTGACGTCGATGCACAGGGTGCCGTTGCCGAGGTCCGTGCAGCGCTGCACGTACGCCTCGGGGCCGGTGGGCGCGGCCGGTGCGGCGTGCGCCGTGGCCGTCGCGGTCGCGGACAGGAGCAGGGCGGCGACCGCGACCGCCGAGCCGGTCTTCGCGAGGGTTCGGGCGCGGCTCCTGAGGAGAGCGGTGTGCATGGGAGTTCCCTTCCGTCGGGGGAGCGGGTCGGGTCCGAGCCTGGCGCCCCCCGGTTCGGTCGTCGAGGAGGCGGCCGTCTCCTCCCGGGGACGGATGCGGGAAACCCCTGGGAAACGCTCCGGAGCCCGAGGTATCCCCCCGTGACTACATATGTCGTTCACCGACATATAGTGACCACATGAATCCCGGTCGTCCGGCGGCGGTCGGCGCCGCCGTGCCCGCCGGGGACCCGGCGTGTGACGGAGATGGAGTAGGCATGGCCAGCAAGAAGAACCTCGTCGCCAACCGGGCGTCGCTCGCCCACAAGGTCCGGTACGCCGCGAGCAGCCCGCACCGCATCGCCCCGTACCTGAAGCGGGCCGCGCGCGACCGCTGGTTGGCCTTCAAGCACCCCGACCACGTGAGCTACTACCGCGCGGTGATGGCCTCGGACACGCGGCGCAATCCCGAGGCCGCCGTGGGCAGTCAGACGCACGAACGCTGGCTCGCGCTCGGCCGGATGCAGTTCGACTACCTGCTGCGGCACGACCTCGCGCCGGGCGCCAGGATGCTGGACATAGGCTGCGGCAACCTGCGCGCGGGCTGGCGCTTCATCGACTACCTGGAGCCGGGCCACTACTACGGCATCGACATCTCGCCCGACATCCTGATCGCCGCGAAGGAGACCCTGACCGAGCGGGGGCTCCAGGACAAGGTCCCGCATCTGACCATCACGGGGAACCTGACGCTGGACTTCCTGCCCGACGCCCACTTCGACGTCGTGCACGCGCACAGCGTGTTCTCGCACTCGCCGATCGAGGTCATCGACGAGTGCCTCGCGCACGTCGGCCGGGTGCTGGCGCCCGGAGGCCATTTCGACTTCACCTTCGACCGCACCACCGGTTCCGAGCACCAGGTGCTGCGCGAGGACTTCTACTACCGCACCGAGACCCTGATCGCCCTGGCGACCCGGCACGGACTCGCGGCCCGGTTCATGGACGACTGGGAGGAGCTCGGCCACGGCCAGTCCAAGATCCGGGTCAGCGCGCGCTGACCCGGCGCGGACGGCCCCGAGCGCCGCTGCCAAGTGGGCGCGGGCCGGTCTCAGGTGGGCGTGGGCGTCCCCGAGTCCCGGCGTCGCCACTGGCGTACGCCGTAGCCCGTGAGGGCGGTCAGCAGGAGGAGGGAGGGGATGCTGTCCCCGTCCAGCACGCCGCCGAAGTAGGCGGTGATCATGAAGGGCAGCGCGGCGAGCGCGACCTGGGGCGCGGTGCGGAGCCCGGAGAGGGCCGAGCGGCCCGCCAGCGCCAGGGCCGCGAGCACGGGGACCCCGTACCGCCAGTGCAGGAAGAGCCCGATCCCCTTCGAGTCGAGCAGGGCGAAGAGGAAGACCGCGAGCGGGGCCCACAGGGCCAGGGCCACCACCCCGGCGGTGCTCAGGATCCGGCGCGGCGGCCGCAGGTCCGGCGGGCAGGCCAGCGGGAGGACGGCGGACACCATCGGCAGCAGCAGGAAGGCCGGGAGCTGCCAGGGCACCGGCCGGTCGGCGGGCAGCAGCACGACGAGGATGCAGAGGGCGTTGGCGACCATGCCGATCAGGGACCACAGGGCGCCCGAGGCGCGACCGCACAGCGCCGCGACCGCGCCGACCAGGGCCACCACGTAGCTGCCGCTGGTGGCGTAGGTGAGCGGCACGAGGAAGTCGGGATCGTCGCTGATCTGCCAGTCGGAGACCGTCGAGATCAGGTTGAAGGCGGCGTACGAGGCCGTGGCGGCCAGCGCGAAGGGGGACACGGCGGCGAAGAGCCGCCCGCCCGGCTGGGCGGAGCCCGTGCCCAGGCGCAGCCGCAGCGCGTGCGCCGCGATGTCGGCGGCCTCCCGCAGACGGGTGCGCCGGTCGGCCCCTTCGGTGGCCTCGCGGTAGGCCTCGGCTATCTCGTCGCCGAACTCGCGGCGGAACCTCGCCGGGTACAGGCGCAGCAGCGGCAGACTCACGCGGTGGCCCCGCCGGTGGCCTCGCCGGTGACGCCCAGGCGCCGGGTCGCCTCGCGCGCCGTCGCGGCGATCCGCTTCGCCTCGGCTCCGAGGCCCTCCCGCCCGGCCGGGGTGAGCGTGTACGTACGGCGCAGGCGGCTGTCCACGACCTCTTCCTCGTGCACCTCGATCAGCCCCTGCCCGAGCAGGCGCTCCAGGGCGCCGTACAGCGTGCCGGTGCGCAGCTTGACCCGGCCGTCCGAGATCTTCTCCACCTCGCGGGCGATGGCGTAGCCGTGCCGGGGCTCGTCCGCGAGCGCGGTCAGGAGGAGGAGGGTGGGTTCCTGCATCGCGCGATCACTCATGTCCGCATCGTAAGTCACCCACCGGCATATAACGGCGGCGGAGCGGGAGGGGGAGCGGGGGCGCGGGGCGGGCAGTGGTCCGCCGACCGACCGCCGGGAGTCCCATCGGCCGGGTCGGCGTCCTGGCGGTTCGTACGAGCGATTTAAGGTGAGGGGGTACGGCAGCAGAGGGGACATTCGGCGTGAGCAGACGCGGCGGGGCAGCAGAGCAGGGTCCGGGCGACGACCGGGCGACGGCCGGGATCGGGCGCAAGGCCCCGGCGGGCCGTCGGCGCAAGCCCCGCACCGAGCGCCCCGGCGCGGCCGCATGGGTCGCCGCCCGCCGGGAGGCCCTCGCGCCCGCCCTCGCGCCGCTCCTCGCCCGCGCGCGCCCGCTCGCCCGGCGCCTGAAACCGGACTACCCCCGGCCCGGGCGCACCGACTGGCGCCGGTGGATCCCGTCCTGGCGCCAGTGGCTCGGCGCGTGCCTGTACGGCTTCCTCGCCGCGCTCGCCTTCGTCGGCTGCGCCTACGCGGTCACGGACATACCCGACGACCTGAACTCCTTCGCGAAGCAGCAGGACAACGTCTACTACTGGTCCGACGGCTCCAAGATGGCCCGCACGGGCTGGGTCAGCCGCCAGGAGATGCCGCTGGCGAAGGTCCCGAAGCCGGTCCAGGGCGCCATCCTCTCGGCCGAGAACGCGAGCTTCTACTCGGACCCCGGGGTCTCCCCCTCGGGCTTCCTGCGCGCGGTGAAGGCGGCCGTCACCGGGGGCGAGACGCAGGGCGGCTCGACCATCACGCAGCAGTACGTGAAGAACGCCTACCTGAACCAGGACCGCACCGTCTCCCGGAAGTTCACCGAGATCCTCCTGGCGGTGAAACTGGACCGGCAGAAGACCAAGCAGCAGATCCTGCAGGACTACCTCAACACCAGCTGGTTCGGCCGGGGCACCTACGGCATCCAGCGCGCCTCGCAGGCCTACTACGGCAAGGACGTCTCCCAGCTGAACGCCAGCGAGGGCGCCTTCCTCGCCTCGCTCCTCAAGGGCGCCGCCCTCTACGACCCGGCGATCAGCAAGGAGAACCGGGCCCGCGCCGTCGAGCGCTGGAGCTGGACGCTGGACCGGATGGTCGAGACCGGCAACCTCACGGCGGCCGAGCGCGCGAAGTACACGAAGTTCCCCGACCCCGTGGAGCGGTCCGTCGCCAGCGACGCCACCGGCCAGTCCGGCTACCTGGTGGAGCTGGCCAAGGCGTACGCGATCAAGTCGGGGCACATCAAGGACTCCGACTTCGACCTCGGCGGCTACCAGATCTACACGACCTTCGACCGGTCCCGGATGGACGCGCTCACCGCGGCCGTGCAGAAGACGCAGAAGGACTTCGACGCGGAGCACCGGCCCACCACCGACACCTTCGCGAAGATCGGCGCGGCCAGCGTCGCCCCCGACGGGCGGTTGCTCGCCGTCTACGGCGGACCCGACTACTTGAAGCAGGGCTTCAACGAGTCGAACGCGACGACCATCCCGGTCGGCACGGCCTTCACCCCCTTCGTCTACGCCACCGCGCTGGACGACGGGGTGATGCGCACGCGCGGCAAGCCCCGCACCAAGGTCTCCCCGACCTCCCTCTACGACGGCAACGACCAGGTCACCGTGCAGACGCCCGACGGCCCCTACTGGGACCGCAGCGGCAAGGTCGTCAAGGGCCGCAACGACGGCTCCCGCAGCTGGGGCCAGGTGACCCTGCGCCAGGCCGTCGCCGACTCCGTGAACACCCCGATGCTGCAACTGGGCCTCGACGTCGGACTCGACCGGGTGGACGGCCTGGCCCAGCGCGCCGGGCTGCTCGGCGCGAGCCTCGGCCCCCAGGTGCCCGGCTTCGCGCTCGGGGAGAACTCGACGCCCAGCGCGATCCGGATGGCCGGGGCCTACGAGACCTTCGCCGCCGCCGGCATGCACACCGAGCCCTATTCGGTGCGCTCGATCACGCGCAACGGCAGCGCGCTGCCGGTCGTGGCCCCCAAGCCCACCCGCGCCATGTCGGCGACGGCGGCCGCTTCGGTGACCAGCGCCCTGCGGGACGCCGTCACCGAAGGCTCGGCGAAGGCCGTGAGCAGGACGCGCCCGGGCACGGCGGGCAAGACCGGGACGACCGCGGCGAACACCGCGGGCTGGTTCGTCGCCAACACCGGCCAGGAGTCCACCGCCGTGGTGGTCTACCGGATGTCCCTCACCGACCTGATCCCGCTGCCGCTGACCGGCCTGGGTGCGGACGCGCCCGGTACCCCGGGCAGCGACCGGGCGGTCCAGCTGTGGGCGGAGTACATCAAGGCGGTGCGGTGACCCCTCGGGGATGCGCTACGATTGATCTTGTACTCGCGGCCGGGATCCCCGGCGGTGGGGCACGCGTTGGTGGTCCAAGGAAAGGCACCCCACTTCCTGTGGGGGGATGCAGGTGCAAGGCCTGCCCAGCGCTCGATCAAGGCCCCGGCCTCCGCAAGGAGACCGGGGCCTTCGCCGTGCCCCCGCTCCCCGGTGGTCAGGGCCCCCTCGCGGTGGGCGGGGCCTCGTAGGGTGCCGATCATGAACACGATGACGATCGACGGTGGCACCGGCGGCCCCGTTCTCCTCGACGCGGCGGAGCTGACCCGCGATCCCGCGCTCGGAGCACACTTCGCGGAGTCCGCCCACGGGATCCTGGCGGAGCTGGTCCGGGCGGGCGCGGCCCTGGGATGGGTCGACCCGCCCTCCCCGGCCGAAGTGGCCGAGCTGCTCGACGGGGTGGTCCGCGCCGCGCTCACCGGCGACGCGGCCCTGCGCGCCGCCTACGTCGGACACCGGTTGGTCGGCCTGGGGTACTGGCAGCGCTACGCCCGGGCGACGCACCGCCCGCACGCCGACCTGGAGAAGCTCGCGGTGGCCGCCGCCGCCCACGGACACGGCGTCGGCCGGGCCCTGACCGCGGCCCTGATCGCCGATGCCCGCCGGGCCGGGATCGAGGTCCTCACCCTGGACGCCCGGGGGGACAACGCCAACGCCCTGCACCTGTACCGGTCGCTGGGCTTCACCGAATACGGCCGCCTGCCGGACTTCGTCGCCGTCGGCGCGCGCCGCTACGACAAGGTCTTCCACATGCTCGACCTGCGCCGGTGACGGTTGCCTTCACCGTAGTCCATTGCAACGCCCCGTTGCGTTCGACGTAGGGGTCATTGCATCAATTCACCGTCACTGGCCTGCGAATCCCCGAGTTTATGGGCCTCTGTTGATTGACGAGTTCGTGAACGCAACGTAGCTTTCGGTGTGCGTGAACATGAGACGTCGAGAGATGAGGAACGGTCATGAGCGGATCCACCCACACCGTCACGGCGCCGGCGGGCGAACGTCGGCCCGGCTGCCCCTTCGATCCGCCGGCCGAGCTGATCGAGGCCCGCGAGCACGGACCCATCAGCCGCTACGCCCACCCCGGCGGCCCGCCCGGCTGGCTCGTCACCGGGTACGACCTGGTCCGGTCCGTGCTGGCCGACCCGCGGTTCAGCTCGCGCAAGGAGCTCCTGAACGTGGTCGACTTCACCCTCCCCCCGGCGCCGCCCGGCGAGTTCCTGCTCATGGACGAGCCGCAGCACGGCCGCTACCGGGGGCCCCTGGTGGGCAAGTTCACCGCGCGGCGGATGCGCCTGCTCACCGAACGCATCGAGCGGATCACCGTCGAGCGCCTGGACGCGATGGAGGCGGCGGGGCCGACGGCGGACCTGGTGACCGCCTTCGCCAAGCCCATCCCCACCATCGTCATCTGCGAGCTGCTGGGGGTGCCGTACGAGGACCGGGACTCCTTCCAGGAGCAGATCGACACCTTCATGAGCGGGGAGACCGGCGACGAGGAGCTGATGGCGGCCTACACCGCGACCCAGGAGTACCTCGCGCGGCTGGTGGCGGCCAAGCGCGCCGCCCCCACCGACGACGTGCTCAGCGAACTCGCCGCCGGCGACCTGAGCGACGAGGAGCTGCGGGGGATCGCCCTGATCCTGCTCGCCGCCGGCTTCGACACCACCGCGAACATGCTGGCCCTCGGAGCCTTCGCACTGCTGCGGAACCCGGAGCAACTGGCCGCCCTGCGCGCCGATCCCGGCCTGATCGACAAGGCCGTGGAGGAGCTGCTGCGGTACCTGAGCGTCGCCAAGTCGTTCATGCGGACGGCGCTCGTGGACGTCGAGGTGGGCGGCCGGACCATCGAGGCCGGCACGACCGTGGTGCTGTCCTACAACACGGCCAACCGCGACCCGGAGCGCTTCGCCGACCCCCACGCGCTCGACCTCGCGCGGGAGGACGGCGGGCACCTGGCCTTCGGCCACGGCATCCACCTGTGCCTGGGGGCGCAGCTGGCCCGGATCGAGATGCGGGTCGCGCTCGGCGCGCTGATCGCGCGCTTCCCCGCGCTGCGCCTGGCCGTACCCGCCGAGGAGGTTCCGCTGCGCCCGGAGGCCGCGGACATCCACGGGGTGAAGTCGCTGCCGGTCACCTGGGAGGCGTGAGCGCGGCGGCGCGGGGCTACTTGACCAGCGTCGGCCACTCCGGGGCCTGTGCGGGGTCGAGCAGGCGCAGCTGGGCCAGGACCTTCGGGTCCTGGACGTCGAGCCAGTCGGCCAGCTCGCGGAAGGACACGCACCGCACCTCCTGGCGCGGGCAGACGTCCTTCATGACGTCCTCGACGGCCTTCATGTAGATGCCGCCGTTCCAGTCCTCGAAGTGGTTGCCGATGTACATCGGTGCCCGGCTGCCGTTGTAGACCCGGTTGAAGCCGTTCAGATAGGACATACGGGTCTGTTCAAGCCATTCCGGATACTTGGTGGGATCGCCCTTGGTGCTGTCGCCGGACTGGTTGTAGAGGAAGTTGAAGTCCATGGAGAGGACTTGCTTCTCCTTGTTCTGCAAGGGGACCAGTTGGAGCGGAAAGTTCCATATGCCGTTTATCTTCGACGGCCACAGCTGGAAGTCCCCCGAGGAGCTCGCGTCGTAGCGCCAGCCGTACGGCTTGACGGCCTCCAGGAGGTTCTTCTGGCCCTCCAGGCAGGGGGCGCGGCCGCCGACCACCTCGCGGTCCGGGTCGAAGGGCAGCGGGGCCACGTTCGTGAACCCGGTGTTCGTCTTCCAGTTCTTGATGAAGGAGTACGTCTGGTCTATCTCGCTCTTCCACTCGGCGGGGCTCCAGTCCCCGCCGCCCTTGGGTCCGCAGAAGTGGCCGTTGAAGTGCGAGCCGATCTCGTCGCCGTCGCCCCAGGCGCCGCGCAGCTGCTCCAGCGTGGTCCTCACGTGCGGAACGGTCGGGTAGGAGATGGCGGAGGAGCCCGGGCTGTGCTGCGGCGGGGTGTAGAGCGACTTCTTGCTCTCGGGCAGCAGGTAGATGCCCGTGAGGAAGAAGGTCATGTGCGCCTTGCTCTCCTTGGCCACCTGGCGGAAGTGCGAGAAGAGGTGGTCGTCGCCCTCCAGGGCGCCGTCCCAGGAGAAGACCACGAACTGCGGGGGCTTCTCGCCGGGCTTGAGCTTCTCGGGCTTGAGCTGGCCCGGCTGCGGCCCGGTGTAGGAGGTGGAGCCGTCCCCCAGCACCTTGACCTTGCCGTCCCAGTTCTTGTCCTCCTCGCGCGCGGCCGCGGCCTTGCCGTTCTGCCCGCCCGACAGCTCGGCGGCCGCCGTCTTCTCGTCCCCGCCGGAGGCGGAGCCGCCGCCGAGGGTGAGGGCGTAGGCGGTCGCGGTGGCCGCGCAGAGGGCGACCGCGCCGGCGCCCACCCCCATGCGCTTGCGGTTGCGCGCCCGCTCGCGGGCCCTGCGCGCGGCCTTGAGGGCGGCCCGGGATTCCGTCGCGGAGAGGTCCGGGGCGTCGTCGGTGTCAGGCATGGCAGCTGTCTTCCCCCGTGGTTACCGCAGCCCCCGCCGCGCATGGATTGTTCATACGAATATAGAACTTGTCTGCATGTCTACCGCACTCCGGACCCCCCGCGCGCGCCGTCTCACAGTGAGGGCACAGCGGGGGCACAGGCGGGCACCGATCCGGACGGGGTCGTGCGGGGGGAATTCTGCGGGGACGTCGGCTGTGCGAGGATTCCGCCCGCCGGTTCGTGTGGACCGGTGACAAGGGGAACTATTGTGATACCAAAGACGTTCAGACCCGCCGCCGTCGGCGTCGTGGCTCTGGCCGGAGTTCTGTCGTACGCATTCCTGCCCTCCTCCTCCGCGAGCGAGGCTCCTCAGACGCACGCCGCGAACAGTGCGAACATGAAGGCCTTCGCCCGCATAGCCGACGACGTGCTCTCCCAGCGCACCGAGGCCCTCGTCGAGGAACAGCCGGGCCACCGCCCCGCCTCCTCGGGCCAGAAGACGCGCATGTCGCCCCAGCTGCAGAAGGACGAGACCGAAGCGCTCTCGTCGCTGCGCTCCCGCAAGACGCGCCTCAAGGCGCTGGGCGAGGCCTACAGCGCCGCCGACACCAAGGTCGCCGTGGACAAGGCCACGGTCACCAAGGGCAAGGCGGTCGTGCAGGTCACCGAGGAGACCACCCTCACCTACAAGAAGGTCCGCGGTGACGAGCCGACGACGACCGGCTTCCGTACGCGCTACGAGCTGAACCTCGTGGGCAAGCCGGGCGGCGCCTGGGAGCTGACCTCGATCGCCTCCAAGGAGAACGGCCCGGTCGCGGTCAACGAGCCGACCCCGGCCAAGGCCGCCGTCGTCAAGGACGACGGCCAGACCTACCCCGACGGCACCCCGGCGTCCACGAAGTACCCCGCGCCGGCCAAGCCCAAGGCGAAGACCGGTGGCGCGTACGACTACGCGGCCATGGCCACCTACGCCGAGAAGTACTGGAAGAACTACAACCCGGCGTACCGGCAGTTCAACGGAGCCGGCGGCGACTGCACCAACTTCATCAGCCAGTCCCTGAAGGCGGGCGGCTGGAAGAACGTCTCGGGGACCACCCACGACTACCGCAACTGGTGGTACGACGGCTCCCTCCAGACCGATTCCTGGGCGGGCGCCAACGAGTGGGCATGGTTCACGAACTCCAACAACCGTGCTCCGAACCTGGCTTACGTCTACCAGATGGATGTCGGCGACATCCTGCAGATGGACTTCAACCGGGACGGGTCCAAGGACCACTCGATGATCGTCACGTACCGGAGCAGTGCGGGAACGCCCTACCTCACGTACCACTCGACGAACACCTACCGGAAGTCCCTGGCGAGCCTGATCGCCTCGTACCCCAACGCGGTGTACTTCGCCTACCGCACCTGACGGGTCCCCGTCCCGGCGGGCCGCTGGCCGGTCCGCCGGGACGGGGGTGGGGCGGGCGAGCGGCGCACGGCGCCCGGCCCGCGGATCCCGGGCACAAATCCCTGGCGGACGCCCTCGGGAGAGCGGTACGCTCGCCGCGATGATCACCGAAACGACGCAGAGATCGGGGGACCCGTCCGCGCAAGGTGAGTGCTGATGCCCACCGACACCGCGACCGGGAACTCCCGCCTGACCCGCTGGCTGCGCGTGCGCGAGTACGCCGTGCCGCCCTCCATGATCGAAACCGCGACCGCCCGCCGCCTCGCCGGGGACTGGGCCGCCGCCTGCGCCGCCGCGAACGTCGACGTCGACCTCCGGCCGCGCGAGGTGGCACGCGCCCACGGCGGCGAACTCGCCGCCCGCATCCGGACCGACCTGCGCCACCTCGCACCCGACCTGCTGCGCTGGCACCTGCCGCGGGTCGCCCCCGACGGACTGCTGCGCCCGGGACTGACCGTGGCCCTGGCCCGGTACGAGGCCCCGGGACCCGACGGTCCCCGCCCGCTGCACCTGGTGGCCCGCACCCCGCCCGCCTGGGCGGACGCCGGTCAGCGGATCAGCCTCGCGCTCTGGGATCCGCGGGGCTCCGACGCCGCGGTCCGCCGCCACCCGCACGCCCGACCCCACCCGCGCTTCCGGCTCGACCTGCACCGGCACCTGTGGGACGCGCGGCGCACCGACGACTTCCGGATCCGCTCCGGGGTCGGTCCGCCCATCGACGACGCCACCGCGGGGGAACACGCCCCCTTCGGTCCGCTCCCGCCGGGGAAACCCTGGGCCGCGCACCGGTGGGTGGCCGAGGCGGGCATCCTGCTGCGCGCAGAGGGCCGGTCCACCGGTACCGTCACGGTCCGGCTCGGGACGCGGGAGCGACTGGACCTGCACGTCGACCTGGACCGGCACCGCCACGGGTACCGCCACCGCGACGCGGGAGCGGCCCGCGGCACGGCCGAGCCGCCGCTCCTGCCCGACGCGTCGACCTGGGTGCCGCCCGACCTGGAGCTGCTGGCGGCCGGGCTGATCGGAGCCGACCGACTGCACCCGCTGGTCGCCCCGGCGCTCGTACCGGGCCACCGGGCGCCCGCCGGGTCCGGCGCCCCGGCGCCGGAGCCCGGACCGCGACTGGTGGAATGCCGCGGGGCCCGGCACCGGATCGGTCTGGTCGACGGGGTCCTGGCCCCGCTCGACCACGACCCGGCCGAGATCCGGCGGGAGGAACTGCTGGTCGCGCTGACCGGGACCCCGCTGCCCTGCCTGCGGGAGATCGACCTGGCACACCGCCGCCCGGACTGCCTCGCGGGGGTCCGCGAGCGCCTCGACCACGGGGACACCGCCGGCGCACTGGCCGTCGTCGAGGGCCTGCTCGGGCCCGACGTGCTGCTGCGCGGCGGACCCCTGCGCGACGAACTCGAAGCGGCCGCCGACCGGCGGATCACGTACGGGCTGTTCCGGGCGGGCCTGATGGACCCGCCCCCGGGGCGCCTCCTCCCCGCCGCCCGCACGCGGCCGCGGCGGGCGACCACCCGCTGAACCGGCGGACCACCCCGTCCCGCCGTCCCCCTCACGACGCTGCACAGGTGATGAAGATGACCCTTTCCCTGCCCCTTTCCGCACCCGCTGCCACGCCCGCACCCGCGCCCTCTACCGCGCCCGCTGCCACGCCTGCTGCCGCGCCCGCTGCCGCGCAGCTCGACGTCGCGGCCGAACTGCTCGCCCTGTTGCGCGACACGACCACCGAGCCGCGCCCGGACGTCCAGTTGGAAGCACTGACCGTGGCCGTCGCGGCCGACCTCCCCGTCCTCCTGTGGGGCGAGCCGGGGATCGGCAAGACCGCCGCCCTGACCCAGCTCGCCGCGTCCCTGGACCTCCCGCTGACCACCGTGATCGCCAGCGTCCACGAACCGTCCGACTTCTCCGGCCTGCCCGTGATCGGGGACGATCCCGCGCGACACGGCGTACCGATGGCCCCGCCGGACTGGGCGGTGCGCCTGGTCGAGGCCGGGCGCGGACTGCTGTTCCTGGACGAACTGTCCACCGCGCCGCCCGCGGTGCAGGCCGCCCTGCTCCGCCTCGTACTGGAGCGGCGGATCGGCGCACTGCGCCTGCCGCCCGGAGTGCGGATCGTGGCCGCCGCCAACCCGCGCGCCTCGGCGGCCGACGGGTGGGAGCTGAGCCCGCCGCTGGCCAACCGGTTCGTCCACCTCCAGTGGACGCACGACCACGAGGTCGTGGTCCGCGGACTGGGCGGCACCTGGCCCCGCGCGACGCTGCCCCGCCTCGACCCGGAACGGCTGCCGCACGCCGTCGACTTCGCCCGCCGCGCGGTGTGCGGACTCCTGGCCGCCCGCCCCGCGCTGGTGCACCGGCTCCCCGGCGGCGAAGCGCGCCGGGGCGGCCCCTGGCCGTCCCCGCGCAGCTGGGACATGACCCTGTCCCTGGTCGCCTTCGCGACCGCGGCCGGCTCCTCCCGCGAGGTGCTCTCCCTGCTGGTGCGCGGCGCCGTGGGCGACGGTCCCGGACTGGAACTCCTGGCCGCCATCGACCGGTTGGACCTGCCGGACCCCGAGACCCTGCTCGCCGACCCGGCCGGCGCCGACCTCCCGCAACGCGGCGACCTGCGCCAGGCCTGCCTCGACGCCGTGGTGGAGGCGGTACGGGCGCGCCCCGACAAGCCCCGCTGGGACGCCGCGTGGGAACTGCTGGTCAAGGCGCTGGACACCGGGGCACCGGACCTGGTGGTCGTCCCCGCGACCGCGCTCGCCTCGCTGCGCCGGGACGAGTGGGACGTCCCGGCCTCCATCGAGCGGCTCGCCGGAGCCGTGTCGCTGTCCCGTCGGGCGGACCGCGCGACGGCCCGGGCCGCTGCCGCGACGCACGGCGGCGGGTCCTGGTGAGCGGCGGCGCGCGGCGCGCCCCGAGCGCCCCGACCGCGTACGGGACTCCGGGAGCCCTGGACCTCGACAAGCTCTACGCCGCCCGGCTGCACGCCACCCGGGTCCGCCCCTACTTGGCGACGGCGCTGTTCGCCCTGCACGTCGTGGAGACGCGGCGGGTGCCGACCATGGCCGTCGACCGGCACTGGCGGTGCTACGTCTCCCCGGCCTTTGTGGACCGGACGCCGGTGGAGGAACTGGCCGGAGTCTGGGTGCACGAGGTCTCGCACCTGCTGCGCGACCACCACGGGCGCAGCGACCGGGTCGCGCGGGAGCGGGGCCTGAGCGGCCCGGGAGAACGGCTGCGGATGAACATCGCCGCCGACTGCGAGATCAACGACGACGTGTTCGGGGACGGGTTGGTGCGGCCCGAGGGCGCCGTCCTGCCCGGCACCCTGGGGCTCGCGCCGGGGGAACTGATGGAGGACTACCTGCGCCAGTTCGGACTCGGGCCGCTCACCCAGGACATGGTCTGGCTGGACTGCGGCAGCGGCGCCGACGGGTCGGACCGCGCGTGGGACCTGGGGCCGGACGGCGCGCACGGCCTCACCGAGCACGAACGGGACGCGGTCCGGTTCCGCGTGGCCCAGGGCATCACCGGCCGCCCGGGCAGCGCCCCCAGGAGCTGGCGGCGCTGGGCCGAGGAGGTCTTCCACCCGCCGCAGCCGTGGCGGGAGCTGCTGGGGGCGGCGGTCCGCTCGGCCGCCACCGGCTGCGGCGCGGGCGACGACTACACCTACGGCCGCCCCGCGCGGCGCTCGGCCGGTCTGCCCGGGGTGGTGCTGCCGAGCCTGCGCCGCAGGCCGCCGCGGGTCTGCGTGGTCATCGACACCTCCGGGTCGGTCAGCGACGCCGAACTGGGCGGCGCCCTGCTGGAGGTCGCGGCGATCTCCCGCGCGGTGGGCGGCCGTCGGGATCTGGTCACCGTGGTGTCGTGCGACGCGGCGGCCCGTACCGTGCACGCGCTGTGCGGCGCCGAGGGGATCGCGCTGGTCGGCGGTGGGGGCACGGATCTGCGCTCGGGCTTCGCGGCGGCCCTGCGGGTGCACCCCCGCCCCGACGTCATCGTGGTGCTGACGGACGGCCAGACCCCCTGGCCCGCGACTCCTCCGCCGTGCCGGACGGTGGTGGGCCTCTTCCCCCGCGAGGCGTCCGACGGGTCGCTGGACGAGGAGAACCCCGACTACGAGCCGGACGCACCGCCCACGTGGGCACGTGTGGTGACCATCGGTTAGGCCCGTATTTCGCGGGTCGCCACGGTCTCGGCGTCAGCGCCTTGAAGCGGCGGTGACGTCCGTGGTGGAGAAGCCGGTGAGCGCGACTTCCTGATGGTCGCCGACTCCAAGCTGGTGTCCTATGGGACCGGGTGCTCATGCACCCGTACGTGTAGTGCGCAGGTGTGCCGGCACGGCCCACCACTGGTCCGGGCGGTCGACGACCGGGGCGTCGGGGCCGGTCTCGCCGTACCGGGCGAGGCGCAGAAGGTAGGCCGCGATGCCTGCCGCGCCCTGCATCCACGTCGTCCGGGCCGGCAGCAGCGGCGGGTCCTCGCGGTGTTCCAGAAAGCGCCAACGGGCGCCCGCGTCATCCCTGATGACCCGGTCGACCAACGCGTCACCCATCCGGTGCGCGGCCCGCAGCAGGGTCTGTCTCCTCTCCGGCGCCCGGCAGTCCTGGGCGGCGTCCAGCAGGACGTCTCCGACGCCTGCCGTTCCGCAGCAGCGGCCGTCGTTGTCCCAGAAGCCGGGACGGAGGCGTTGCGGCAGGCCCGAGGTGAGGATCGAGGTCATACAGCGGTGCCGCAGTTCGTCGACGTCGTGGCCGGCCACCTCGGTGACCCCTGCGTGCGCCAGTGCGGTGAACAGGTGCGAGGTGCCTGCCGGGCCGTGGCACCACGTGTACGTCACCGGTTCCACCTCCCGGCGCGACGGCGGGATCGTGTGCGGGACGACGAAGCCCGCATCCTTCAACGACCCCACCGAGAGGACGTGCCGGGCGCCCGCGACCGCTGCCTCGACGAAGTCCTCGCGGTCCAGGGCGGCGCCCGCGACCGCCAAAGCGGCCGCGACCCCAGCAGTTCCGTGCGAGTAGTTCGGCGCCCTCGACGCCGCCCCCCGTGTCATGCCCCAGTCGAGACCCGCCTCCGTGCGGTCCGCCGCCCGCAGCAGGGCCTCGCCTCCCGTCGTCGCGATCGCGTCTGTGAACTCGCTCTTCGCCCAGACCGCCGTCATCACCACGCCGGCGGTGCCCATGATGACGTCGGTGAGGGGCGCGTCGGAGCCCGGCTCGAAGTCGAGCGTGGTCTTCCACCCGTCGCGGGTCGCCAGGGCGGCCAGCCGCCGCAGTGCCACGGCTTCCTCGCCCGGGGCGAGCAGTCTGAGCGCCGTCGCGTCGCCCGCGAGGCCGTCGTACAGCGAGGGTTCCGTTCGCTGCCCGGCCTGTGCCGACAGTCTGGTCACGATGCCGGTCGCCAGCGCCGCTTCCCGCACGCCCACCGCCCGGTACTGCTCGATCTCGGCCAGCACCGGGGCCAGTCCGGCGATCCCCGCGTACAGCGAGTCGCGGTCCTGGGCAGGTGACGTGGCCTCAGGACCGCCCTCCACCACGGCCTGCACCAGCCACGGGCCCTCGTCCTCGCGCACGTGGTCCAGCACCCACGACCAGGCGGCCTCGCCCACATCCCGATAGACGTCGCTTCTCACCAGGCCACGCTACAACCGCCGGATCACCGGCCAGTGCGGTGCGGTGTCGCCGCTCCGTCAGTTCCGGCGGTCGCGGGGGCCCCCGGAGGGCAGGTCGGATACCGGCAGGACCAGGCGTTACCGCCCCGCACCGAAATTCCGGGCCACCGGCGGCGGTCCACCCCATACTGGTCGTTCGTCCGGCGTCCGGTGGCCGTCGGGAAACGGGGGAGAGGTGCGTGGCCGTGATGGCCGACGGAGGGGTCGGCGCGTCCACGGACGAGCTGTTCGCGAGCGCCCTGGCCGAGATCGAGCGGGACGACGAGGGGCCCGCCCCCGCCCTGCTCCTCCTGCACGACCGCCCCACCCGGGAGGTCTTCGAGCGGGCCGCCGGGTTATTGGCCCACGACGATCCGGCGCGGCGCGAACTGGGGGCGCGGGTGCTGCGCGAGCTGGGCCCCCGCGCCGCCGACGGCAGCCGGCCCTTTCGCACGGAGACCATCGAGGTCGTCGTGGCGGAGCTGGCGAGCGAGCCCGACTACTGGGTCCTCGGACACATGCTCTCCGTCCTCGGCTACCACGGGGCCCGAGAGAGCCTCGACCTCGTCCTCGGTCACCGGTCGCACGCGGAGCAGGCGGTGCGCTTCGGGGTCGCCGCGGCCCTGCCCGAGCTGGCCGATCCCGACCGCACGCAGGACCGGGTCGTCGAGGCCCTGCTCCAACTCGCCGAGGACGACGACGCGGCCGTCCGCTGGTACGCCCTGTACGCGCTCTTCCACGAAACGGCCGGCATCGCCGCCGCGGACCGGGTGGCCTGGGCCACGGCCCTGACCGGCCGCGGGAACCGGGAACGACGGGAGGAACTGCGCCATCTCGCCACCACCTTCGACGAGTCCGCCGACCCCGCCCTGCGCGTGGCCCTCGGCGGCCCGGGCATTGGGTACGCTCGCGGTTGACTTCGCGGCCTCGGCAGGGGCTGAAGCGCCGCCGGCAGGGGATGGGTTGATCATGGGCAGTGCGCCTTCGGCAGAGTTCTTCCAACCGCTCAAGGCGGACGACCCGGTCGTGGTGGGCGGTTACCGCCTCGCCGCGGTGCTGGGCGCGGGCGGCATGGGCAAGGTGTACCTCTCGTACACGCCCGGTGGTCGCCCCATCGCGCTCAAGGTGATCCGGGCGGAGTTCGGCGAAGACCCCGAGTTCCGGCGGCGCTTCCAGCAGGAAGTGCGCTCCGCCGAGCGGGTGCAGGGCCTGTACACGGCCCCGGTCATCGACTCGGACACCGAGGGCGAGCAGCCCTGGCTGGCCACGGCCTACGTGCCCGGCCCCTCGCTCGCGCACGCCGTCGCCCTGAACGGGGCACTGCCGCTGCGCAGCGTGCTGTTGCTGACCGTCGGGGTCGCCGAGGCCCTCCACGTCATCCACGGCGCCGGGATCGTCCACCGCGACCTGAAGCCCGCCAACGTGCTCCTCGCCGCCGACGGCCCCCGCGTGATCGACTTCGGCATCGCCCGGGCCGCCGACACGACCGCCCTGACCAGCACCGGCGTCAGCGTCGGCACCCCCGCGTTCATGGCGCCCGAGCAGGCCTCGGCCGGTACGATCACCCCCGCGACCGACGTCTTCGCACTCGGCCAGATCATGGCCTACGCCGCGATCGGCGCCCCCGCCTTCGGTGACGGACCGTCACACGCCGTGCTGTACCGCATCGTTCACGAGGACCCCGATCTCAGCGGACTGCCCGAGGAGCTGCGGCCCCTGGTGACCCGGTGCCTCAGCCGCGACCCCGCCGCGCGCCCCGCGCTGACCGAGATCATCGAGCTGTGCCAGCAGATCTCGCCCGAACCGCTGCGGCAGGGGGAGGACTGGCTGCCCCGCGAGGTCGCCGGCTCGATCACCGAACGGCTGCGACTGCCCGCCCCCGCGCCCACCCCGCCCCCGCAGCGGCCGCCCGTCGCGCCGACGCCGACCGAGTACTCCCCGCACACCCCGCCCCCGGGCGGCGCGCACCCGTACGCGCCGACCGGTCACGCGGTGGCCGCCGCGCAGACGCAGGCCGCGCCGGGCATCCCGGCGGCCCCCGGCATGCCCGCGGCCCCAGGGCTGCCGCCCGGCTACCGGCCGCCGCCGGGCTACCAGACCCCGCCGCCCGGCTACCACAACCCGCAGGCGTACCGGCCGGGTCACCCCACCCAGCCGCCCGGCTACCCGCCGGTCGCGCCGCGCCCCCGACGGACCGGGCTGATCGTCGCCGGGTCCGTCGCGGCCGCGATCGTGGGGCTCGCGATCATCGGCTACCTGCTGCCGGACACCGGCGGAAAGGGCGGCGACGCGAAGTCCGGCGGCGCGAAGTCCGGCGGCGCCGCGAGCACGGGCGGCGCCTCGGCCTCGCCGAAGAAGCGGACCGACCCGCAGCCCGCCTCGTACGAGGGCATCGACGTGGCGGGGAACTACGCGGTGATGCTCGGCGACAACCCGCCGACCCCGGCCGAGGACCACAGCGGCGGCGTGATGTACGGCAAGGGCGACCTCTACTACTACAGCGACAGCCTGTTCGGGGACGACAAGCTCGGCAGCGCCAACGGGAAGCTGGTCGTGCTGAACAACTCGCAGAAGGGCTCGTTGGAGACCTGCCGCAGCGAGACCCGCTACACCGAGAAGATCGGGCTCGACCAGCTCGGCAAGGGGACGCAGATCTGCGTGCTGAGCAAGGCCGGGCACATCGCCGTGGCCACCTATCAGGGCAAGTCGGGCCCGAACGACCCGAGCAAGTACATCACCGTCGACCTGACGGTCTGGCGCAACGCCGACGACCCGAAGGCGCGCTGAGCACCGGCGCACCGACCGGGCCCGGGCCGCCCGCCGCGGGCCGGCCCGGTCAGCCCCGCCCCGCCAGGGCGGGCACGGCGGGCGCGGCGGGCACGGCGGGCGCGAGGCGCTCCAGGAGTTCCAGGCGGCCGCGGGTCTCCTCGTCCAACGGCGTGTAGGTGATCAGCCGCGCGCCGGTCGCCGGACCGAGCCACAGGTTGGTGTGTTCGAGGCTGAGCAGTCCCACCAGCGGATTGCGGATGTGCTTCACCCTGCCTCCCTGGCCGACCACCTCGTGCCGCGCCCACACCTCGCGGAACTCCGCCGAGGCCGCCTCCAACCGCCCCAGCAGCGTCTTCCAGGCGGGCTCGGCCAGGTGCTCCGCCATCGAGGCCCGGAACTTGGCCGCCATCACCCGGTTCACCTCCGCGCGGTCGACCACCGCCGCCCGCCACTCCTCGTTCGTGAAGGCCAGCCACATGCAGTTGCGGTCCTCCGGCCGCACCCGGTCCATGTCGCACAGCAGCCGCCCGTACGTCGCGTTGTACGCCAGGATGTCGTAGCGGCTGTTCTGCACCACGGCGGGCACCGGGCACAGCTGGTCGAGCAGCGCCCGCAGCGCGGGCGTGACGATCGGGCACGGAGCGTGCGGCGCCGGGTCCGGGCTCCCGGCCAGCGCGAACAGGTGCGTCCGCTCGCTGGCGTCCAGCAGCAGGGCCCGGGCCAGGGAGTCCAGCACCTGCTGGGAGACCTGGATCTCACGGGCCTGCTCCAGCCAGGTGTACCAGGTGACGCCCACGGCGGAGAGCTGGGCGACCTCCTCGCGGCGCAGCCCCGGCGTGCGCCGACGGCGGCCGCGCGGCAGCCCCACCTGCTCCGGGGTGATCCGCTCCCGCCGACTGCGCAGGAATTCGGCCAGCTCGTGCCGGCGCACGTCCGTATCGGGAGCCACGGTGGTCATGCTCCCAGGGTGCCGCATCCCCCATCCCGTTTCCAGGTGCTCCCGGTACCAGGATAAAGAGACTCTGGTACCAGGCTCCCGGCAGGAGGATCGTCTCCGTCGTGAGCGACACGACCGTACGTACGACGACCCGCCCCTCCGCCCGGGCCACCGCGCCGGACCCTTCGGGACCAGCGGCGATGAGCCCGCTCGGGCTGTTCACGGTGCTCCTGGGCGCCGCCCTGCCCCTGATCGACTTCTTCATCGTCAATGTGGCCCTGCCCGCCATCGACACCGACCTCGCGGCCGGTCCCGCCGTGCTGGAACTGGTCGTCGGCGGCTACGGCGTCACCTACGCCGTCCTCCTCGTCCTCGGCGGCCGCCTGGGCGACATGGCCGGTCGGCGCAGGCTCTTCCTGATCGGCATGGCGGCCTTCGGCCTCACCTCGCTCGCCTGCGGCCTGGCGCCCACCGCCTGGACCCTGGTCGGGGCGCGCGTGGCCCAGGGCGCCGCGGCCGCGCTGATGCTGCCGCAGGTGCTCGCCACCATCCAGGCCACCACCCGGGGACCCCGCCGGGCCCGGGCGATGAGCCTGTACGGCGCGACCGCCGGGCTGTCCATGGTCGCCGGGCAGATCCTCGGCGGCGTCCTGGTCGCCGCCGACGTGGCCGGCTCCGGATGGCGCTCGGTGTTCCTGGTGAACGTGCCGGTCGTACTCGTCGGCCTGGTGCTCGCGGCCCGCGCGGTGCCCGAGACCCGCTCGGAGCGCCCCGCCTCCGTCGACGTGTCCGGCACCCTGCTGCTCGCGCTGTCCCTGGTGTCGCTGCTGCTGCCGCTGACCGAGGGCCGGGCGACCGGCTGGCCGCTGTGGACCTGGGTCTCGCTCGGGGTGTTCCCCTTCGCGTCCGCCGCCTTCTACCTCACCGAGCGCCGACTGGACCGGCTCGGCCGGGTCCCGCTGGTGCCGCCGAGCCTGTTGCGGCTGGACTCGCTGCGCCGGGGGCTGGTGATGGTCGTCCCCTTCTCGATCGGCTTCAGCGGATTCATGTTCGTGGTCGCCGTCGTCCTCCAGCAGGGCCTGCGGATGGGGCCGGTGGCCGCCGGGCTCGCCCTGGTGCCGATGGCGCTCTCGTTCTTCGCCGCCTCCCTCGCCGGACCGCGGCTGGTCGCCCGGTTCGGCACGCGCGTCGTCACCGCGGGAGGCCTGCTCCAGGCCGTCGGCCTCGGCCTGCTGCTCCTGGCCGTGCTGCGCGACTGGCCCCACCTCGGCATCGCCGGACTCGCCCCCGGCGTGGCCGTCGCGGGCCTCGGCCAGGGCCTCCAGCTGCCGGTGCTGATGCGGCTGATGCTCTCGGACGTACCCGCCGACCGGGCCGGGGTGGGCGGCGGCGTCATGGTCACCACCCAGCAGTCGGCCCTGGCCCTGGGCGTGGCCACCCTCGGCAGCCTCTTCCTCGCCCTGGCCCCGACCCAGGGGATGCGCGACGCCCTCGCCGTCACCCTGCTCGTGCAGCTGGGCCTGGTCGCGGTGACGGGCCTGCTGAGCCTGCGCCTGCCGCGCGCCATGCGCTGACCGGACGGAGGATGGGGACTGTGATGACGGTCCTGGTGGTGGGCGTACCGGAGGGGGCTGAACTGGAGCGGCTGCGGTCGCGGATCCAGAGCAACCCGCACTTCCAGGTGATCTCCCATGCCCAGGCGCCCGCCGTCGCGCTCGCGCACGCCCGCGTCCTGCTCCCCGACATCACGGTCCTGGCGCTGCCCGGAGGTCCCGGGGGCGACCCCGACGTGCTCGACGTCTTCCACGGGGTGCGCGCCCTGGACCCGCCGAGCGGAGTGGTCCTGCGCGCCCCGGCGGGCGCGGTGCTCGGGCCGCTGGCGGCGCGGACCGAGGAGGGCGCCGTGCACGTGGTCCGCGAGGGGGACCACGACGGACTGATGCGCGCCCTGCGGACGATCGGGCTGCGCCGGGCCAGCTGCGACCCGGACGAGATGCCCTGACGCGGAGCGGCCCGCGGGCCTCCCCGGCGCCCCCCGGTCGGCCGGTGGGCCGACCGGGAGATCGGCCTCAGCCGGTCTTCGCGGGGCGCGCGCGGCCGAAGCGGCGGACCAGCGGGTTCTCGACCCAGGCGAAGAGCCCCCAGGACATCAGGACCGTCACCGCACCCACGCCCACCAGCATCGCGAGGGTGACCGGCAGCGAGTACATCCGGTCCTCGCCGAGCGCCCAGCGCAGCGAACACATCGTGATGTAGTGCAGCAGGTAGAAGGCGAAGGAGATCTCGCCCAGCCACACCATCGTGCGGCCCCGGAACAGACTGGCGCGGCCCTCGATGTCCGCGGTCGCCGTGGCCGCGATCAGCAGCACGATCGGCAGGATCATCACGGCGCGCTGGCCGTAGAGGTACGGCACGTGGAAGGTCAGCCAGTACCCGGCGGCCAGCAGCACGCTCGACCAGATCATGCCGATGTTGCGCCAACGCCCGTGCTTCACGGCGAGCGCCACCAGGATGCCGAGGGCGAAGTCGACCATCCGGACCGGGGGCAGCACGTAGCTGAACCAGTACTGGGAGACCGAGCTCTCGTGACCGCTCGGGATCCGCGGGTCGCTCGGGAAGAGGGCGTACGCGAGCGCGGGCGTGGCCACCACCGCGGCGATCCCCCCGGTGATCCAGTACTTCAGGTGGGCGGGGTCGATCCGCCGGAAGGCGCGCAGCAGCATCGGGAAGCAGAGGTAGAAGACCGCCTCCACGGCGAGCGACCAACTCGGTGCGTCCACACTGAAGTTGGTCATGTACTCGGGCCACCACACCTGGACCATGAACAGGTTGGCGACGGCCACGCCCGCGGAGGTGTAGTACATCGCGAACAGGGACAGCGCGAGCGCCCAGGTGACCAGGTAGGTCGGATAGATCTTGACGAACCTGCGCCGCCAGAACGCCGTCGTGGTGTCCCTGTCCCGGGCCGACCAGGTCAGCACGAAGCCGCTGAGCACGAAGAAGAAGGACACGCCCAGCCCGCCCGCCTGCGCGAACCAGCCGGCCAGCCGCTCCTCGGTGGCGTCGTCGCCCAGCAGCCGCAGCGGGGGGATGGGGAGGAAGGCGTGGTGGGCGAAGACGGCCAGCGCGGCGGGGAACCGCAGACCGGTGAGGGAGTCCAGCCGGGGAGTGCGCGGCCGCGGTGGCGCGGCGGCGACCGTGGCGGCCGGGGCCGCGCGCTCGCGGGGAGCCGCAGCTCTCGTCCGCGATGGCGCAGAACCGGTGGATATGTGGTCAGTGGCCATGGGGCTTCCGTTCTGGGATGTGGTCCTGCGGTGCATCCGGTGTGGTGCGGCCCAGCCCTGAAGGGGAGGTACAGCGCCCTTTGTACCGGCGGCCGCTCGTGGACCGCTCAAGAAGTCCGGCGTGGCCGGTTCCGCCCGTTGACCCCGGGCGGGACGGATCGCGAACCGGGCTTGATCTCAAGTCCACTTGAGGTCCTACGGTCAAGGACATGACCACCAACGAAGCAGTCCCGACGCTCCCGACGGTCCCCGCGGCGGACGCCGCCGTACCCGAGCGCTACCGCACCGCCGTGGTGCCGCACGTCATGGTGTCGGACGCGGCGGCCGCGATGTCCTTCTACGAAGAGGCCTTCGGCGCGGTCGAGGAGTTCCGCCTCGACCACGCCGACGGCGGGATCCTGCACGCCGAGATACGCATCGGCGGAGCCGTGATGATGCTCGGCGACACCTCCGAAGGCCTGTTCGGCGCACCCACGGAGCTGGGCGGCACCTCCGTCGCGCTGCACGTCTTCGTCCCGGACGTGGACGCGCTCACCCGGACCGCCGTGGCCGCGGGCGCCGAGCTGGTGGTGGAGCCGCGGGACCAGTTCCACGGCGACCGCAGCGCCATCCTGCGCGACCCGTTCGGCCACCTGTGGGTGTTCCTGACCCACCTGGAGGACCTGCCCGAGGGGGAGTTGGAGCGCCGCTTCGCCGAGGGCGCGCACTGACCGGGCGGGCGCCCGCGCCGCGGGTCAGCCGGTCGCCCCCGGCGGCGCGTCCGTGGCGGCCCCGGGGACGAACACCCGGGGCTCGCCGGTCAGGCAGGCGTGGCACAGGCAGCGCTGCGGATGTTCGGAGCCGCGCCAGCCCTCGGCGCGGTACTCGCGCGCGATGTTCTCCAGCGCGGCGGCGATCGTGGTCGCGCGCTCCTGGTCCCAGGCGGGGTGGAGCCGCCTCGAGGCGTGGAAGCGCTCCAACACCCTGGGCGCGTGCACGAAGCGGGGCCGGAAGCTGTGCAGGTTCCGGGAGGCCATGTCGATGACGATCCACCGCCCGGTGTGCCGCTCCCGCCCGATGACGGTGACCTTGTCGCCGCCCGGACCCCAGTGGCCGGCGCTCACGTACACCTTCGCCCCGCCGCGGAAGGACTTCGTCCCGCGCCGCAGTTGTCGACCGCCGGCGCCGTAGCGCCGCCACCACACGACGTTCGCCGAAATGAGCCACACCGGCTCCGGTGCCCCACTGGTTTCCTCGCTCATCGCGTGTCCCCCCGGTACGTGACGACGTGCTCCCCGCGGTCCTCCCGAGGGCCCGCGTACGGTACCCACCGCGGGGCGCGCGGCGCGAGCGGGTATCCGGCCGCGGGGGCGGATCACGCCGGGGGACGCCCGATCGGGAGCAGGTACTGGAGGGGTTGGTCCAGGCCGTCCAGGCCGAACAGCTCGTGCGCCAGATCGTCGCGGAAGCCGCCCAGCGGGGTCGACGCGAGCCCCAGCGCGGATGCCGTCAACAACAGCGACTGCGCGAGGTGCCCGGCCTCCAACAGGCCCATCCGCAGCGCCCGCAGGCCGTACCGCCGCCGCAGGCGGCCCAGGTCCACGTACAGGCCCAGGACCGCCGGTGCCCCGTCCACGATCACGGCGCGCGGGTCGTCGGGCGGCGCGGAGGTGTACGCCGACAGCGCCTCGATCTCGTCGAGGGACGGCGCGTCCGCCACGCGCCGCAACGCACGCCGGTCGGGCACGCAGTGGTAGGTGCCCGGAGCCAGCCCTTCCACCCCCAGGGCGAAGAGCCGCAGGCCCGCCGTGTACAGGGCCCCCGCGCTCGGGTAGGGCCGGTGCGCGACCAGCGGATCGGCACCGCTCGTGTGGCTGACGGCATGGGCGCCCCACAGCAGCGCGCCGAGTCCGGCGGCCGTCAGCGGCCCCGTGAGCGAACCCCGCACGGTACGCCGCCCCGCGACGGCGGCCCGCAGCGTGACGTCGGGCACCGGCCCGGCGGGGAGGTCGACTTCGGGCCCGGCGGGCAGTTCCTCCGGCGGTGCGTGGCGGGGAACGATCTCGTGCTCCCGGCCGATCCGGAACTTGCTCCTCTCCACGTACTGGTGATCGGGAGCGAGATGGCCCGTGGGGAAGTGCGAGGCCGGTTGCCCCGCGTCGAGCAGCGCGTGGGCGGCGAGCAGGCGGACGGCCCGCTCCTCGTCCGGGGCCGTGCCCAGTCGGCCGAAGAGCTCGTGCAGCCGCGCCGCCCACACCGCCTCCCGCGCCCGCGCGGCGCCGCTCCCGCCGCCCTCCCGCTCGTCCGCCTCCCGCACCGCCGCCGCCCAGCGCGCCACCGGGCCCGCGGCGGCGCCGCGCTCCAGGTCCTCGCGCAGGGCCGCGGCCCGCCCGGCGAGGCCCTCGCGCTGCGCGGCGTGGACCGCGTTCACCTGCGCGTGGACGACGGCCCCGGGCAGCCCGGCCACCGCCTCGTCCGCTTCCGCCCCCGCCGTCGGCCGGGGGGACCGGCCCGCCCGCCCGCGCAGCCACCGCGCGCTCTCGAAGCGGCCCATCCCCAGGGCCCAGGCCGTCGCGTGCGCCAGATCGACGGCCGCCGCCAGCCGTCCGCTACCGCGCCCCGTCACCGTGACCACCTCGACCGCGATCCGGGAGGCGCACACCGCCAGCGCCCCGCCCGGATCCTCCGGCGCCGCTTCGACCTCCGTGACCTCGGTGGCCCGCGCGACCTTCGGGGAACGGGCCAACGCCGCCGCAGCGCCCGGCAGGGCGCCGCGCAGCCGTACCCGCAGCTGCGGGTGGCCGCGCCCCGGTCCCTCGTCCGCGCGGACGAAGGACCAGGCCGTGGCCGCACCCGTCCGGACGAGGTCGTCCAACAGGGGTGCGACCTCCTGCACGAGGAACTCGTCGACGGCTCCCGGCGCGGCCCGCAAGGAGAGGTGCAGGCCCGACCAGGACTGTTCGGGAGCGGATGTGGACGACGGCACGGCGGTTCTCCTCGGTGCTCGGCGACGGCGCGGGGGCAGGGATGCGGGGGCGTGGGGTCAGGGGAAGGGGTGCGGGTGCAGGGCCAGGTCCTCGTGGCGCAGCGGAGCGGGGGCCCTGCCCAGCCGGTACGGCACCTCCAGCAGCCGGGGCAGCCCCAGGGTGCGCCGGTTCACGTGCCCGAAGGTCATGGGCAGCGCGCCGGGCACCACCGCCTTGGCGCCGTACAGTCCGAGGCGCTCGCGCACGCCCGCCTCGTCCTGGCCGACCACGATCACCTCCAACCCCGCCCCGGCCAGCCGCCGCACGGTGGTGTCGAGCAACTCCGCCAGGTCCGCGACCGGTTCCGGCGCGCCCGGCCAGGCGTCGCGCCACGGCAGCGGACGCTCGCCGCCCTCGACGCGGCCCAGCAGGAAGTCCAACCGCGGTCGGGCCTCGGGCAGGGTGTACAGCGCGGTGTGGTCGGCCAGGGTCCGCACCAGCTCGGGCCGTTCCAACATCGGCAACAACCGGGCCCGGCTGAACTCCTCGGGCTCCGCCCGCATCCGTTGCGGGGCGTTGAAGACGTTCGTCACCGTCTCCACCACCGCCCCGCGCACGGCCACCCGGGGATCGTGGTGCGCTCCCGCCGCCACGAACACCTGGGGGGCGGCCGCCCGCGGGTCCTCGTGGGCGGCGACGGCGATGACCGCCGGAATCCCGAAGTCGTTCGTCGCGTCGAACAGGTGGAGCCGGTATCCGGCCGACTCCGCGCGGTCCGCCAGGTGCACCACCTCCGGGTCGTCACCGGGAGTCGCGATCCGACGCAGCGGCGTGGCCCCGTACCAGGCCATCAGGAAGGCGTCCCGCTCGGCGACCTCGAACAGGCCGTAGAGCGCGGCCTCCTGGGGGCTGTTGCCGAGCCCGCAGCCGCTGGAGCACTCGTAGACCACCCGCGCCCGCCCCGGGCTCGGGTCCCAGTAGGCGACGTGCTCGGGCACGGCGGTCACCCGGTCGCGGGTGAGCGACCAGCCGTGGACCCAGTCCAGGACGAGCTCCGGGTCGTAGGCGACGCCCCCCGACGCCGGATGGCCGTGGTGGGCGGGATCGGGCAGCCCCAGCCGCTCCGGGTCCACCGCCCGCTCCGGCCCCAACTCGGCGTAGGTCGCGCGCAGTACGGTACGCCGCCCCTGCGGGCTCATCCCGGTGAGGCGTTCGACGGCCTCGAAGAGGGCCACCCGCTCGCTCGTGTCCCAGTCGCCCGACCGGCCGTAGCCGCCGTCGCGCAGGTCCCGCCCGTAGGTCACGTACGCACTGGTCAGGCTGTGCACCGAGTCCTCGGTCCGGGTCACCCGGTGGACGGGGCCGAAGCGCTCGTCGTACAGCGCGGCCCGCAGATCCTCCCGTCCCGTACGGTCGTTGGGCCCGCGCAGCACGGTCGGGTCCGCCAGGGGCCGCGGGGCGCGGGGCGGACGCGCGGCGTCCGCGTCGTCCGGCGGCAGCGGCAGGCACACCGGGCAGCCCCCGACCGGGCGGAAGACGTGGTCCGACCAGGTGGTGCGGCCGCTGTGCACGATCCGCACGAGCGCGCCCGATCCGGCGTCCGGGCGCGGCGGGTCCGCGCCCAGCATGCCGGCCGCCGACGCGGCGACCGCGTCGGTCATCGCCGGGGAGGGGGCCCCGGCCAGCCGCAGGGCGGTGCCGTGCCAGGGCACCCGTCCGCCGATGGTGGCCAGCCTGCGGTACTCCGTGCAGGAGAGGCAGCCCACCGCGCCGGGCCGCAGCAGGGGCCCCACCACGGTGACCGCGCCGTCGCAGCGGACCGGGACCAGCGTGACGGGGTGGGCGAGGGCGTGCCGGGACAGCTCGGCGGCGGTCTCCAGCGTCCAGTCGTCCAGCACGACGACGGCCCGGCCCGTCGTGCGCGCCAGCGCGCCGCGGACGTCGAGCACGGTCACGGCGAGGGCGTCCAGGGCCGCCGCGAGGTCCGCGGTCGCGCGGTCCGCGGCCGTGTGCGCGGTCGTCGTGTGCGCTGTGGTCGTGGCCATCACCGGCCGCCTTCCGGGTCGTTGGCGTGGATGCCGGTGTCGAGGGCGGTGAATCCGCATTGGCGCAGGGCGGTGAGCAGCTCCCGACCGCCGGGCCCGACGGGGGTCCACGGGCGGGTGCGCAGTCCGGTGGCCTCGGTGAGGACGGCGCGCAGGTCCTCCTCGCGGTCGGCGACCCGGCTCCACCAGCCCGCCGTCCACCGCTCGTCCTCCCAGGGCGCCAAGGCGACGCCGGTCGTCGCCAGCACGCACAACTCACCGCCGTGCGCCGTGATCTGATGGTCCGTCCCGTGCGTCGGCCCCGCTTGTACGCGGACCAGCGCGGCCAGCACCGCGAAGGCCGCGGCGTCCGCCGCGGTGGCCTCGACGGCCTGCCCGAGCAGGGGCCCGCTCCTCCCGTGGACGCGCCCGTGCACATCGGCCCGGTGGGCGCCCCCGCCCGCGACGAGCGGGGTCACGGTCAGCTCCGCCCGCACGCGGAGCCGCTCGGTCAGGGTGCGCCACCAGAGGCGGGCCTGCGGATGGTCCGAGCCGTACGGGTCCCAGGGCGCGGGCGGATCCGCCGCGAGCCGGGGGGCCAGCGCGGCCCGGCGCAGCGCCCGGCCCCGCGCGTGCCCGGGACCGGCGCCCACCACCGGCGCGGAGCCTCCCGGCCCTTCCGCCGCCGCCCGCAGCTCGGCCGTGCGGCACAGGGCGTCGATCCGGGCGAGGTCCGCCCGTACGCCCCCGGACGTGATCCCCGCGCCGCCCGGCGCCGCGCAGTGGACCAGCGCCACCGGCAGCTGGGGCAGCGCGCCCGCCTCGGGCGACGGCAGCGGGCCGAGCCGCTCGTCGCCGAGCGCGGCCACGGCCACCAGCGCCTGCGCGAGCGTCCGCGGCGCCGGGGCGGCGGCGCGGCCCGGGCCCAGCCAGGGGTGGTGGGCGGCGCGGGCGGCGCGCTCCCCGACGACCAGGGCGACGGGGATCCGGGCCCCCGGCTCCCGCCCGGAGGCGCCCACGGCCCCGGAGCCGCCGTCGGCCGCGGCGTCGATCCCCGTGTCCTCGGCCCCGGTGTCCTCCGCCCCGCTGTCCTCTTCCCCGGGGTCGGGCAGGTCGGCCACGGCCGCCACCAGCCGTTGGACGGCGGCCCCGGCCACGCGCGCCGCGAGCTCCACCTCGGGCATCGGCGGCGCCCCGGTCCCGGAGTCCGGGTCCGGGCCCCCGGCACGGTCCGGCCGCAGCCGGTCGGCGATCGCCTCGGCGTCCGCGCGGGCCGCCCCGAGCCCACCGACCGGTGTGACGAAGGCGGCGCCCGGGCGCACCGACGCCCCGACCGCGAACACCCTCCCGTCCGCACGGGCGGCCGAGAGCAGGACCCGGTCCGGGGCGCCGCCCGCCAGGGGGACCGCCTCGGCGGTGACCCCGGTCCGGGCCAGGGCCCGCAGGGCGGCAGCGGCCACGGGGGCGCCAGGATCGGGGGCGTGGACCTCGACGAGGGCCCCGCGCAGGGCGGCGGCTGCCTCGGCGGGTCGGTCGGCGACGGTCCGCAGCCAGCGGTCCGCGGCGCCGCCGGTGGGCGGCGCCCCCTCCTCGACCAGCATCCCGTGCAGGTCCAGTTGCCGGATCAGCGTGCACAGCGCGGTGCGCAGCTGCGTGCCGACCGGGGTGCGGTCGGCGAGGTCCGCGGCGCCGTCCGCGCGCAGCGCCTCCTCCAGCATCCGCCACAGCCCGGGAAGCGCGGCGCTGCCCTCCAGCGTGACGCTGGCGGACCATCCGCGCAGGTGCAGGCCCTGCGCGAGCGCGGTGGCCGTGACGCCCGGCCGCAGGCGTCGTCGGCGCACCGAGTCCAAGGCGTCGGGCGGCGCGGCGCTCACGCGTCGCACCCCGCCCGGTAGGTCTCCACCACGACCTCGACGGCGCGCGCGGGCCGGTCCCGGCCACCGGGCCGCGGAAGGGCCTCCTCCAGCACCACCCCGTCGGGATGGCGGGCCAGCCAGCGGTCGAGGCAGCTCAGGTGCAGGGCGTTGCCGAGGTCGACGAACTGCGGTTTGGCGACGGCCAGTCGGCTCATCGTGCGCCGCAGCGCCCCGGCGTCCCCTCCCTCGTCCGCGCCGCCGGTCGCGTCCCCGACCGCGGAGCCCTTCGCCGGGTGCAGGAACACCTGGTCCGGGACGCCGAGCAGGGCGCGCCAGCGGGCCGCGGCGCCGAAGGGCACCTCCCCGTCGGCGGCCAGGGCGGCCCGCAGGGCGGCGACCGTGGCGCCGGTCAGCGTCCAGCGGCGCCGCCGCAGCACGATGTCGCGGTGCCGCAGCCGGGGAGTGCGGACCAAGGGACCGCCCGGCACCTCGCTCACCACCTCGGGCACCAGCGCGTCGAAGGAGACGACGCCTTCGGGGTGGTCGTGGACCAGGGGCGCGCTGCGCGTGGTGAGCAGGCTGGGCACCAGCAGCCCCGGGTAGAAGACCTCCAGCGGCTCGCCGGTGGACCGCATCCGCAGCCGGACCTGATCGGTCGCCCGGTCGTGGAAGAGTTCCACGTCGGCCTCGTCGATCGGACTCCGCGAGCGGCCCGCGTGCCGCGGACCGTGCTCCTCCGAGACGATCTCGTCGGGCAGGAACAGCGGGTGCAGATTGGCGTTGAAGCCGCGTACGGGACGGAACTGCGCGAGCCGGGCGCCCGGGGCCGTGGCCCGCTCCGCCTCCCGCGCGACCAGCTCGCCCGCACGCGGGTCCACCAGGTCCAGGAAGCGGCTGCCGATCCGGCCCCAGCCGCCGTACACGTGGTTGAGGCAGAGCAGTCGCGTCCGGGCGTCGTACTGGAGGAAGTGCGCGTAGGACACGGGGCGCACCGCCGCCGAGCGGGGGAGCCGGGCGCCGAAGTCCGCCACCAGCCCCGGCGGCAGCACGACATCGGCGTCCGGGTCCGCCGCGCCCGCGGCGTGTTGGCGCACCGCCTCGGTGAACATCCGCCGCAGCAGGGTCAGTTCGGCCGCGCCCGACGGCAGCTCGACCGACCCGTCGTCCGCGCCCAGGAGCGCCGCGCGGGCGGTGTCGTCCCAGGCCGCGACCGATTCCGTGCCGAAGTCCCAGACCGGGTGGCAGACCCCGCCGGGGCCGAAGCGGGCGACGAAGCGGTCCCGCAGGGCGCGGCGCATCACGTGCCCGAGGTCGAACAGTTCGGCCAGCGCCGCCACTTCGCGCAGGGCGGCGTGGTCGCGCTCGTCGAGCAGGCCGTCCGTGGGCACCGGGCGGGCGGCCACCACGTCCTCGGTCAGCAGGGTGGGCGTCCGGCCGCCCCCGGGCAGGGACCCGCCCGCCGCCTCCAGCAAGGTGGTCCACCGCTCGCGCAGCAGCGTCAGCAGCCGCGCGCGTTCGCCGGGCCCGGCCGCACCGAACTTCGCCGTGGCGTCCGCCACTTCGTCGACGAGACCGGCCAGCGCGGCGTCCGCCCCGTCCGCCCCGTCGGCCGCGTCGCGCAGCCAGGCGGCCAGCCGCGCCAGCGGATCGGGCGCGTGCGGGCCCACGGGGGGCACCGGGACCAGGAGACCGGCCGCGACCAGCTGCTCCACGTACGCCGTCGCCGCCGGGAGGTCCTGCGGTCGGGCCAGGGCGGCCGCGAGCCGGGCGGGCGTGCGGGGCGCACGGCACAGCTCCGTCACCCGCTCCAGCGGGCCGCTCGCCGCGACCGCCACCTCGTCCTCGTCGGTGAGGACGAAGCGGCCGAAGGAGGAGGAGGTGGAGCGGGAGCGCGCGAAGACGGCCCGGCCGTCATCGAAGCGGGCCGGGCCCGACATCCGGTGGGGGAGCCGGGCGCGCCGCCGCGGATCCGAGAGCAGCGCTTCGCACAGCGCGGCCACCAGGGTCCGGCTGGTGCGTACGGAGGTGGCGGTGGCGCCGAGCAGGTCCCGCTCCCCCCACTCGACCCCGGGCGGGCGCGGGGCGGGCGTCCCCTCGTGCGGCGGGCCCCAGCCGACGGCGGTGAACCAGGACAACGGGCTGGTCCTGGTCCCCGCGCGCAGGGCGTGGCGCAGCACCCCGGGCTCCTCCTTGCGCGCCCGCCGCCCGCTCGTCCCCGCCCCGGCGCGCTCCACCGCGGCCAGCAGGTCGGCGCCGCTGTAGGAGGCGGCGAGGGCGAAGGCCGGTTCCCGGCACTGGGCACTGAGCGCCTCCCGTTCCGCGGCGAGCGCGGCGGCCGTGGTGGCGGCGACCCGGGCGCGTGCGCCGTCGAGCCGACCTTGCAGCTCCAGCCAGGCCCGCAGCTCGGGCACCCGCTCGGGGAGTGCGCCGAGCCGCTCCAGGAGCGCGGTGCGCGGTGCGCGCCGGTTGTGCAGCGCCCGCCGCAGGGGCAGCACCACGTCCCGGTGGAACGCCCCGGAGTGGCCGCCGCGGCTGTGGTAGAGGGCGTCGGTGAGTCGGGGGAGGAGCTCCGCGAGCACGCCCTCGAGCTCCGCCAGCGCGTGCGTCCCGGCGCGGAAGGCGGCGGCCTCCGGGGACTGCGCGGGGTGGTGCAGTACGGTCGCGCGCACCTGTAGGTAGGGGGCGGTGCGCGGTAGGGGCGCGGCGGGCGGCATGGGGTCCGGATTCCCTTTCGGCTCGGCGGGTGGGTCCGACCCGGCCCCGCAGTGCGCGCGGGGACGGGTCGGACGCCGGCGGAACGGCCTCAGGCGGCGCTGGGGAGCACCTGCGGATGCTGGACGCACGCGCAGGAGGAGGCTCCGGGGAACCCGCAGCCGGAGGTCGACGTGTTGGCCGAGAAGGCCGAGACGCCCGCCGTGTCGCGCATCGTGGTGACGGTGATACCGCCGAGGTCCAGGTCGGTGGCCTCGAAGGTGGTGGCCGCGTTGATGTCTGCCATGAGAACTCCCAGGGTGGTGGGGTTGGCTGGTAACCGCCCGTCCCGTGGTGGGGGACGGGCGAGCGCAACCGTAGCTCCGGGGGTGTTCGGCGCGCAGCGGGCGATTTCCGCTCTTCCGGCGTAACTCCAGCCGAAATCAACGAGTTTGGCCGACACGCCGACGAGTCCCGGCCGTGCGGCGGCCGGCTCGAGCGGCGCTGCACGCGGGCTCTGCCGCCGGCCCCCGCGCGGGCCGGGCGCCGCAGGGGGCCGGGGCGACCGGTTTCCTCCGGCTCGATTCCGGCCAGTACAGTACGTGGATGGTGAACCTACGGGAGCAGATCCGCGTCGAGCTCGGTGTCAAGGCGGCCGTCGTGCCGAAAGTCGAAATCCGCCAGCGGGTCGACTTCCTCAAGGACTATCTGAGGTCGACACCGGCCAAGGGCTTCGTCCTCGGGATCAGTGGCGGCCAGGACAGCACGCTGGCCGGTCGGCTCTGCCAGCTGGCGGCCGAGGAGCTGCGCGCGGAGGGGCACGAGGCCACCTTCGTCGCGGTGCGGCTGCCCTACGGCGTCCAGGCGGACGAGCACGACGCGCAGATCGCGCTCGGCTTCGTCCGGCCCGACCGGTCGGTCGCCGTGAACGTCAAGCCGAGCGCGGACGCCGTCGCCGTCGAGGCGGCCACCGGCCTGCGCGAGCTGCTGGGCGAGGAGACCGCGCTGCGGGACTTCGTGCGCGGCAACATCAAGGCCCGCGAGCGCATGGTGATCCAGTACTCGATCGCCGGACAGCTGGGCATGCTCGTGGTGGGCACCGACCACGCGGCCGAGGCGGTCACCGGCTTCTTCACCAAGTTCGGCGACGGCGGTGTCGACGTGACCCCGCTGACCGGACTGACCAAGCGTCAGGGAGCGGCCCTGTTGCAGGAACTGGGCGCACCGCCCAGCTCCTGGGAGAAGGTGCCGACCGCCGACCTGGAGGACGACCGGCCCGCGCTGCCCGACGAGGTGGCGCTCGGCCTCACGTACGCGCAGATCGACGACTACCTGGAGGGCGCGGACGTCGCGCCCGAGGTGGCGGCGAAGCTGGAGTCGATCTTCCTGGCGACCCGGCACAAGCGGACCGTCCCGGTCACCCCGCTCGACGACTGGTGGCGCGCCTGAGCACACCGAGCGGCCCGGCCACCCCTGGGGGAGGCCGGGCCGCTCGGCGGTCGGGGGATCAGTCGCGCGCGGCGGACGCGGCGGGGTTCGGGAGCGGGGTGCCCGCGCAGCGGGTGTCCCCGGCCGGGAGGATGCCGTCCACCAGGTACGCCTCGACGTGCGCGTCGACGCAGGCGTTGCCGTTCTGGTACTGGCCGTGGTCACCCCCGTCGACCGTCACCAGCCGGGAACCGGCCAGCCCGCGATGGGCGCGCACGGCCGCCTCGTAGTAGGTCGCCGGGTCGTTCGTCGAGTTGAGCATCAACACCGGCGCGAGCCCCGCGCCGGTCACCTTGACCCGCGGCGTCGCGGTCCGGGGCCAGTTCGCACAGATCGAGGCGAAGGTCAGCGCGCGGGCCCCGACCAGCGGCGCGTCGCGGGTCGCCGCGCCGCTGCGCGCCAGCCAGAACCGCCCGTCCCGGTTCCACGGGGTGTCCGCACAGGTCACGGCGAAGTAGTCGGCCACGAACGGGGCCCCCATGAGGTGCTTCAGCCGGGCGGCCACCGCGGTCCGGACCGGCGCCGGTGCCTGCTGCGGGTGTTCGAGGACGCCGAGCAGCGAGGCGAAGGACGTGAAGCCGCGGTTGGCGTTGTACATCGCGTCGCTCGCCGCCACGTCGAGGTGGTTGGCGGTGACCACCGTCCCCTCGATGTCGAGCGGGTGCTCGCTCAGGGCGGCCCGCAGCCGCTCGTAGGACGCCTGCGCGGCGGCGGGGGTGCTCCCCTGGTGGTAGGTGGCGTCGTTCGCCGCCAGCCACGGGAGGAAGTCCTGCTCGTAGCGGCGCTGGAAGCTGGCGGGCTGGCCCAGTTGGAAGTCCTGCCAGGTGCCGGTGAAGTCGACGTTGCTGTCGAGCACGACCCGGTCCACCCGGCGGGGGAACTCCGTCGCGTAGTACGCCCCGAGGACGGTCGCGTACGACGGCCCGAAGTAGGAGATCCGGTCCTCGCCCAGCAGCGCCCGGTACAGGTCCATGTCGTGCACGGCCTGGTCGGTGGTGATGTAGGGGAGCAGTCCGCCCGAGTTCCGCTCGCAGTCCCGGACGAAGGCGCGGGCGCGCTCCACGGTGCGGGCCAGGGCCCGCGGGGACCGGTCGCGCAGGTCGCCGTCGGCGAAGAGCGCGTCCACCCCGTCCTGGTCCGAGCAGACCACCCGGGTACTGGCGCCCACGCCCCGCTGGTCGAAGCCGACGATGTCGTACGCCGCCGCCAGCTTCGGCCCGTACGCCGCCAGCCCGGCCGGGCGTCCCAGCCCGGAGGAACCCGGCCCGCCCGCCGCCATCATCAGGACCCCGCGGCGCTTCGCGGGGTCCGTCGCGCGGAGCCGGGACACCTCGATGCTCAGGTTCGGCCCGGCGTCCGGGTGGTACCAGTCGCGCGGCACGGCCATGGTGGCGCACTCCAGCGGACCCGAGGCGCAGGGGTGCCAGTCGAGGCGCTGGGCGCGGTAGCGCTCCGGCACGGGCGGGGCCGTGGCGCCGGGCCCGGCGGACGGGCCCGCTGCGGGGGCCGCGTTCGCGGCCGCCGCGGGCAGCGCGGCGGCGGCGAGCAGGGCGCAGGCCGCGGCCGCTCCGGCCCGGCGCGCGGTCTTCCTCTTCCTGCTGAACAGGTGCATGTGGTACTCCCCGTCGGACGTTCTCGGTCGCTTCCGATCCTCGCCCGCGGGCCGCCCCGGCTTCGATACCACTGCTGCCAGGGTTGGAGGTGGTGGTAGTGCCACCCCCGCGGCCACCCCCACGGCCACCCCCGCGGCCGGGCCCGGGCCGCTCGGGCCGTCCGCCGATGCCGGGACAACGGGACCGGTGGGGCATGATCGGGGGATGTCAGATCGCATCATTGCCGCCTGCGACGGGGCGGCGAAGGGGAATCCCGGGCCTGCCGGGTGGGCCTGGGTCATCGCGGACTCCGCGGGCCGTCCGCAGCGCTGGGAGTCCGGCGCGCTCGGCCGCGCCACCAACAACGTCGGTGAACTCACCGCTCTCCAGCGGCTCCTGGAGGCGGTGGCGCCGGGCACGTCCATCGAGGTACGGATGGACTCGCAGTACGCGATGAAGGCCGTGACGCAGTGGCTGCCCGCCTGGAAGCGCAACGGCTGGAAGACGGCCGCGGGGAAGCCGGTGGCCAACCGCGAACTGGTCGAGAGCATCGACCTGCTGCTGACGGACCGGGACGTGGAGTTCCGCTACGTCCCCGCCCACCGCGAGGACGGCGATCACCTCAACGCCATCGCCGACCAGGCCGCCAGCGACGCCGCCGTGACGCAGCAGGCGGCCGGGACGGCCCTCGGCAGCGAAAGCGTCCCGGTGCCGGCCCCGGCCCGCAGCGGACCGGCGCGGCAGAAGTCGGCCGCCCCGGCGAAGCGGAGCGCGGCGCCGGGTGCGGCGCCGGCCGCCGCGCCGGGCAAGGGCGGCCGCGCCATCAAGGCGAAGTTCCCCGGCAGCTGCCCGTGCGGCAAGCCCTACGCGGCGGGCGAGATGATCGCCAAGCTCGGGGCGCGCTGGGGCCACGCGGACTGCGCCGCCGCGGCCCCCGCCGACGCACCCGCCTGACGGCGGCCGGGCCCCGTCCCGCGCGGTCCGCGCCGCCGCCGAGCGCCTCCCGCCCACCCAGGGGTGGGCACCGGCGGCGGCCGGTCGTAGCGCCCGATCAACCGATCGGTCGATGCGGCGTCGAGCGCGATGGGCGATGTGGCGCGGCCCCGCCCGCCGACATCCTCGACGCATGGCAATCATCGAAGTCGACGCGCTCCGCAAGACCTACGGCCGGGGCCCGGGCCCCGGCCGCCGACCGGCCGTCGACGGCATCAGCTTCTCGGTCGAGGAAGGCGAGGTCTTCGGCATCCTCGGCGCCAACGGCGCGGGCAAGACCACCCTCGTCGAGTGCGTCGAAGGGCTCCGGGTCCCCGACTCGGGGACGATCGAGGTCGCCGGTTTCGACCCGGTGGCCCAGCACGACGAGGTGACCCGCATCCTCGGCGCGCAGCTCCAGGAGAGCGAACTCCCGGCCAAGCTGACCGTCCGCGAGGCGCTCGCCCTGTACTGCGCCTGCTACGAAGCCCCCGCGGACTGGCGGCCCTTGGCGGAGCGGCTCGGGCTCACCGGCAAACTGGGCGCCCGGTTCGGGGACCTGTCCGCAGGTCAGAAACAGCGGCTCTTCATCGCGCTCGCCCTCGTCGGGAACCCCCGGGTCGTCGTCCTCGACGAACTCACCACCGGCCTCGACCCGCGCGCCCGCAGGGACACGTGGGAACTGATCGAGGACGTCCGGCGCGGCGGGGTCACGGTGCTGCTCGTGACCCACTTCATGGAGGAGGCCCAGCGCCTCTGCGACCGGATCGCCGTCATCGACAAGGGGCGGATCGCCGCCCTCGACACCCCCTCCGGGCTGATCCGCCGGGCGGCCGGGTCGACGGTCATCTCCTTCACGCCCTCCAGCCCGCTCGACGAGCGGGTGCTCGCCGCCCTCGCCGCGGCGCCGCAGGCCACGGCCATGACCCAGGAGCACGGCCGGTTCACCCTCCACGGCACCGACGACACCGTCAACGCCGTGATCACCCTCCTCGCCCGGCACCACGTCACCGCCCACCAGCTCCGCGTGTCCGAGGCCACCCTCGACGACGCGTTCCTCGACCTCACGGAGGCCCAGGCATGACCGGCGCCCGCACCCCTGCCGCAGACACCCCGACCCCGCCCCGCACCGCCCGCACCCCCCGTCGGGCCGGGCGCGCGCGCACCTCCCGCACGGCCGCGCTCGCCGTGCTGCGGACCGAGGCCCTGCTGTTCCGCCGCGAGCCCGCCCCGCTCTTCTGGATCATCGCCTTCCCGGGCCTCCTCGTCGCGATCCTCGGTTCGATCCCCGCCTTCCGCCATCCCGACCCGGCCCTCGGCGGCATCCGGTTCGTCGACGCGTACGTCCCCGTGTCCGTCCTGCTCGCCATGATCCTGGCGGCGCTCCAGGCGATGCCGCCGGTCATCACCGGCTACCGGGAGCGGGGGATCCTGCGTCGGATGTCCACCACGCCGGTCCGCCCGTCCGCCCTGCTCGGTGCCCAGATGGGGCTGCACGGAGCGGCCGCGGTGTTCTCGGCGCTGCTCTGCCTGGCGGTCGGCCGGATCGCCTTCGGAGTCGCCCTGCCCGGGCAACTCTTCGGCTACGTCGTGGCGTTGGCGCTGGCCGTGCTGGCCGCCCTCGCGCTCGGCGCGCTGGTCTCCGCCGTCTCGCGCACGTCGAAGATCGCCGGCGCCATCGGGTCCGCCGTCTTCTTCCCGATGATGTTCAGCGCCGGTGTGTGGCTGCCGGTCCAGGCCATGCCCACCGCCCTCGCCCGCATCGTCGGGATGACCCCCTTCGGCGCCGCCGCCCGCGCCCTGGGCGAGGCCGCCGCGGGACACTGGCCCGGCTGGACGCACCTCGGCGTGCTCGCCCTGTGGGCCGCGCTGTTCTCGGCGGGCGCCACCCGCTGGTTCCGCTGGCAGTGAGCGACGAGCGGCGCGTCCCCGAGAATGGGGCCATGGACGACGGGGCGGACGGCACGCGGCGCACACCACCGGACGCGCGGTGGGACCTGTTCCACCGCTGGGGCCCCTACGCCCTGCTGACTCTCGGCTCGCTCGTGTCGGTGGCCACCGCCGACCTGTTGATGAGCGCCTCCGGCCGCCGGGCCGCGACGGTCCTGGTCGTTCTCGCCGTACTGCTCCAGCTCGGCTGGGGGCGCGTCCGGGACCGCCGCCCGGGTCCGTCCGCCGCGGGAGCCGTCTACTACCTCCTGCGGTGGGTCCTCGCCTTCGCGCTCACCTGGCTCAACCCGTTCTTCGCCTTCTACGCGACCATCGGCTACTTCGGCGCCGAGCGGGTGCTGCCCCGGCGCTGGGTGAAGCCGGGTCTCTTCGCCACCGCCGTCGTCATGTCCGGATCGCAGTCGGGCGGCCTGCCGCCCAAGGGGCCCGTCGGTTGGGTCGTCCTGGGCGGGGTGCTCGTCGTCAACCTCCTGATGCTCAGCGTGTTCAGCCACTTCGCCGCCCAGGAGGAGGAGCGGACCCGGATCCAGGACGAGACCATCGGGGAGCTGGAGACAGCCAACGCCCGACTGCGCCAGGCCCTCGACGAGAACGCCGCCCTGCACGCCCAACTCCTCCTCCAGGCGCGGGAGGCCGGGGTCGCCGACGAGCGACGACGGCTCGCCGCCGAGATCCACGACACCATCGCCCAGGGCCTGGCCGGGATCATCGCCCAGCTGGAGGTCGTCACCGTCGGCGAAGACCCCGATTTCGTACGCGCCCATGTGCGCAGGGCGCAGGACCTGGCCCGCCACAGCCTCGGCGAGGCGCGCCGCTCCGTGCAGAACCTGAGCCCGCTCGACCTCGAACACGACCTGCTGCACGAGGCGTTGGCGCGGACCGTCGACGCCTGGGGCATCCGGCACGGCGTGCGCGCCGACTTCACCGTCACCGGCACGCTGCACCGGCTCCACACCGAGATCGAGGCCACCTTGCTCCGGGTCGCGCAGGAGGCCCTGTCCAACGCGGGCCGCCACGCGGGTGCTTCACGGGTCGGCGTCACCCTCTCCTTCATGGGCGACGAGGTCTCCCTGGACGTCCGCGACGACGGCCGCGGCTTCGACCCGCTGTGCCTGGCCCCCCGCAGCGGCACCGCGGGCTTCGGCCTCGACGGGATGCGCGCCCGTACGGAGCGCATCGCGGGGACCGTCACCGTCGAATCGGAACCCGGCCACGGTACGGCCGTCTGCGCCCGCGTACCGTTGGTCCCCCATGAGCACTGACCGCACCAGCGCGCCCGCCGCGCCCGCCATCACCCTGCTGATCTGTGACGACCACCCGGTCGTCCGGGACGGCCTGCGCGGGATGTTCGCCTCCGCCGAGGGCTTCGAGGTCCTCGCCGAAGCCGCCGACGGCGTCGAGGGCGTCGCCCTGGCCGAACGGCTCGACCCCGACGTGGTCCTGATGGACCTGCGCATGCCGGGCGGTGGGGGAGTCGCCGCCATCGCGGAACTCACCCGCCGGGGGCTGCGCTCCAAGGTCCTCGTCCTGACGACCTACGACACCGATACGGACACCCTCCCCGCGATCGAGGCCGGGGCCACCGGCTACCTGCTCAAGGACGCCCCGCGCGAGGAGCTCTTCACCGCGGTGCGGGCCGCCGCCGAAGGCCGTACCGTCCTCTCCCCGGCGGTGGCCTCCCGCCTGGTCACGGCCGTGCGCAGGCCGACCGCCCCGGCCGACGAGCCGCTCTCGGCCCGCGAGCGCGAGGTCCTCGAACTGGTGGCCAGGGGAACCTCCAACCGGGAGATCGCCCGCGCCCTGTTCATCAGCGAAGCCACGGTGAAGACCCATCTCACCCACATCTACGGCAAGTTGCGCGCCAAGGACCGCGCGGAGGCGGTCGCGGTGGGCTACGAACGGCGGATCCTGGGCTGACGGCCGCGCCCCGAGGCCCGCGGCCCTTCGGCCGGGACAGCACGAAGTCCCGGACCCTGGGGGCCGGGACTCCGTGCTCTTCGCTTGACCTGCCCGTTCAACGAGCGGATCGCGAGGGGGTTACGGGCCGTCCGCCGCGCGGTCCCGCGGCCGGGCTACGCGTGCTGGATCGCCCGTACCAGTTCGGTGACCAGGTTCGCGCGCTCGGTCATGGCGTCGACCAGCAGGTACTCGTGGTCGGCGTGGGCGCCGCCGCCGACGGCGCCGAGGCCGTCGAGGGTGGGCACCCCGAGCGCGGCCGTGAAGTTGCCGTCGCTGCCGCCGCCGACCGCCCTGCCCTCCAGGCCGGGCCGCAGCCGCCGGGCCAGCGCGAAGAGGGACGCCGACGCCGATTCGGGCATCGGGGGACGGACGATGGACCCCCGCACCTCGATCCGCGCCCCGGCGAGGTGCGGGGACAGCGCCGCGAAGGCGGACTCCACGCGCGCGGTCTCCTCGGCGGACTCGACGCGGACGTCGACGATCACGGTCGCACCGGCGGGGACGACGTTGTCCAAGGTCCCCGCGGACGCGACGGTCGGGGTGACGGTGGTGCCGAGTTCGGGGCGTCCGAGCGCCGCGATGTCCAGGACCTGGTGCGAGGCCTCGACGAGGGCGTTCACGCCGGCCTCGGGCTCCAGGCCCGCGTGCGAGGCGAGGCCCGTGATCGCCACCTGGAAGGTGCCGCACCCCTTGCGACCGGTCTTGAGGGCCCCGCCGTCGGCGGCGCCCTCGAAGACGAGGACGGCGCCGCAGGCGAGGGCGCGCTCCTCGATGAGGGACCGGGAGGTGTGGGAGCCGACCTCTTCGTCCGCGGTCACCAGGATCTCGACGCCCGAGCGGTCGTCGAGGGCCGCCAGGCCGTGGACGGCCTGCACCAGTCCGCCGAGCATGTCGAAGACCCCGGGGCCGGTCGCGCGGCCGTCGGCGACCGCGAACGGGCGGCGCTCCAGGGTGCCGAGCGGGAACACCGTGTCGTGGTGACCGAGGACCAGCACCTTGGGATCGCCGCCCGCGGACCAGTGGACGTGCGGCCCGGCCTCGCTCTCGACGAGGACGGCCTGCCCGCCGAGGCGGCTCTCGATGACGGCGGCGACGACCTTGGCGGAGCTGCTGAGGGCGTCGCGCTCGCGCGAGGGGGATTCGGTCTCGACGAGTGTCCGGAGGTCTTCGAGCATCGCGTCGACGCTCACGGGGACGGTCTTGGGCATCGGCATGCGGGCAAGGGTATCCGCCGCACCGCGACGCGGGCCCGTCGGTCCGTCGCGCGGTCCGCGCTCAGGTGGGCAGGCCCAGGCCCGCCGCGATCGCGCTGACCTTGGTGTAGACGGACACCGGGTACTGGTCGTCGCAGTACTTGTTCCCGGTGGAGACGATGCCGATCACCTTCCCCCCGGCGACGAGGGGGCCGCCGGAATCGCCGCGGCAGATGCTGTCGTGCGTCCCGGCGCGGGGCAGAGCGCACACCTTGAGGGCGTCGGACTCGCCCGGTTCGGTGAAGGGCGCGCAGCCGGTGAGCGGAGCCAGGGTCAAGGTGGCCGACTTCAGCCGCGTGGCCGGGGTGTTGGTGGCGGTGCGGCCCCAGCCCGCCGTCTTCGCGCTCGCGCCGAAGGCGTAGAGGGCCGAGTCCTTCGGGCCCGCCACCGGCAGGGCGGCGTACGGCATCGGGGCGGAGAGGGTGAGGACCGCCGCGTCGTAGGTCAGCGTGCCCTGTTCGAACTTCGGGTGGACCTTCACCGAAGAGACGTGGCGGACCGTGCCCTTGGTGCTCGCGACCGTCGTGCGCCCGCCGATGACCAGCAGCTCCAGGGGTGCGGGGGCGTCCTTGACGCAGTGCGCCGCCGTCAACACCTTGGTGGGGGCCACGAGCGTGCCGCCGCAGAAGGGCTGCCCGTCCGCGGTCTCGATGAGCATGGCGTACGGATGGTCCGTCACCGTCGCGTTCTGCCCGCCGTGGACGGCCGCGGCCGGAGCCGCGGTGGCCGCGAGTGCGGCCGCGGCGAGTACGGAAGCGGTGAACGCGGCCGCTGCGGTACGCCTGTCGAACCTGAGCATGTGATCCCCCCGGGGGCGCGGTGCGCGGCCCCGGGGGCGCGCGGCGTCGATGTCGTGCGGGAGGACGGGGGAGCCGGGGGCGGGGTTGCGCGGCCGCGCCGAAATGGCCGGAAACGTCAGCCGAGCCGCTCGATGGCCACCATCGCCGCGTCGTCGCCCAGGTGCCCGCCGGGGGAGTGGGCGAGCAGGTCCGCGCACAGGTGGCGCAGCAGCGCTTCCGGGCCGTCGCCGACCCGGTCGGCGACGCGGTCCGCCAGCGGGTAGAAGGCGCCCCGCGCGTCCCGGGCCTCGATGACCCCGTCGGTGTAGAGGAGCACGACGTCCCCGGGCTCGAAGGAGAACGACTGCACGACGAAGCCGCCGTCCGCGAACTCGGTGAGGCCCAGGGGCGGCGCGGGATGGTCCACCTCCAGCGTGCGGACCGTGCCGCCGCGCAGCAGCAGGGGCGGCGGGTGCCCGCAGCTGACGAGGCGCAGGGTCGTCTCCCGGTCCGGGACGTCGAGCACGGCCGCCGTGGTGAACTGCTCGCGGTGCCCGTCGTGCTCGGGGGGCTCCCCGGGTGCGCCGCCGTTGCCGTCGTCGTACGGGTCCGGGGCGACGGCGGCCTCCAGATGGGCGACCAGGCCCGGCAGGTCGGCCTCCTGGTGGGCGGCGGCCCGGAAGGCGCCGAGGACCAGGGCGGCGTCCCCGACGGCCGCCAACCCCTTGCCCCGGACGTCACCGATGATCAGCCGGGTGCCGTGGGGGGTGCGCGCGGCGGCGTACAGGTCCCCGCCGATCTGTGCCTCGGCCTCGGCGGCGAGGTACACGGAGGCGAGCCGGAGCGGTCCCATCCGCTCGTGCAGGGGCCGCAGGACGACCTGCTGTGCGGCCTCGGCCACCGAGCGCAGCTGGGTGAGCTGGCGCTCGCGGACCTCGCGCAGATGGGCGAAGAGGGTGACGATCACCGAGATCAACACCAGCGCGATGAGCTGGATGGTGTGGTTCAGATCCGTCAGGTTGGTCCGTACGACGGCCACCACGGCCTGGGCCAGGACCGCCACGGCGCCGACGAACCCGGTCATCCGGGGCCCGGTGAAGGAAGCGGCCAGCGCGGGCGCGGCGGCCAGGAACGGGCCGAGGTGGACGCCCGGCGGAGCCAGGATGTCGACCACGGTGACGAGGGCGATCAGGACGAAGGGAACCGGCAGCAGCGCCAGGCGCGGTTCCCGGCCCCCGCCCCGCCCCGGGTGGCGCAGCCGATGACCCATGGCTCCTGGATACACCGGGGGAGGCGACTCACGCGAGTCGGTCCGCCAGCGCGTCGAGGTCGTCGACGAACCAGGCGTGGGTGCCCCGGTTCGACTCGCGGACCAGGTCCGGCAGGGCCTTGCTCGCCCGCAGGTGGTGCGCGATGTCCCCGACGACGACCAGGCGGAGCCGGTAGCTGACGAACTTCTGCAGGATCGCTCCCGCGACCCCGCTGCTGAGGTCGAAGAAGCCGTCGTCGAACCGCTCCGCCGGGACCGCGACCACGTCCGGCGCGTGGTGGTAGGCGGCGCCGATGAGGTGGTCGAGGGCGTCCTGCTCGGTGGCGATCGGGGGACCGTCGGCGGCGCAGACGAGGACCGGCACGCCGTGGTGCGTCACGAGGCGGTCAGGCACGGTGGGCCCCCTGCCGGGCGCCGGAGAGGAACAGGCCGTTGTCCGGTTCCAGGGCGCCGTCGATCAAGTGCAGCAGATCGGCGGTGTCGACCGCACCGCCGAGGATCACGATCTTCATGCGGGCCCGCTCCTTGTCGTGGACGGTCTGGACGCGCAGTGCCTCCGGGGTGTCCCGCGGTCCCTGCACGGCGGCGGTGACCAGGGTGCTCAGTCGGCCGGCGCCCTCCGGGCCGATCGGTTCGACCAGCACGATGCTGGACACCTCCAGGTGTCCGCGCGGGGCCGCGACCGGCTTGGCGGCCGGTGCCGGATCCGGGTCGGTGAGCGGAAGCCGGGTCAGCGCCTCGAAGTCCTCGCGGGCGATCCGGTACTGCTTGCCGATCCGGACGGCTTTGAGCCGCCCGTCGCGCACGTAGTTCCGGACGGTCCGCACGTGGAGCCCGAGGCGCTCGGCGACCTCGCCCACCGAATACAGCTCGCGTTCAGCACTCTCCATGGAGCCGGATCATACCCCAAACAACTCTATTTATGGAAAATGAATGAGGATAGGGAGTGATGGGGGGGGGTGGGGTCGTGAATTCAACGATCGTTTCAGTTGTAGAACCGATCGCTGATCTGATTCAGTGACGAGGCGGTACGGGCACTGCCCGTCGGCCGCTACGCGTACGGGACAAGCAAGCCAGCCAGGAGTGAACGTGACCGACGAGGAAAGCCCTCATCTGAAGAGCCTGGCGCTTCTCGAGGGGCTGATCGAGGAAGCGGAGCTGGATTGGGCCGTGACCCTCGACCCGGAGCCGCTGGCCCGGAGCACCGGTTTGCCCGAGTCCGTGGTGGTGGCGGGCCTGCACCGGCGCCCGCTGCCCGAGAGCGACTTCCTCCAGCAGGTCACCCAGCGGCTCGAATTCCTGCGCCGGACCCGGCTCGGACCTGCGGGTCGGCCGTACACGCAGGCCGAGATCGCGCACGGGGCCGGTCTGACGCCGCAGTGGTTCGGCCGTTTCCTGCGCGGGGAGAAGGCGCCCTCGCTGGAGCACGCGGCCCGGATCGAGGACTTCTTCCAGGTGTCGCGGGGCTTCCTGACGGCCACCCCCTCCCAGGCCCTGGACCGGGCCCTGCGGGAGAAGCTGGAGGAGGAGCAGTCGCGCCAGCTGGCCGAGCTCCAGGACTTCAAGCGCAAGAACCAGCTCAACGGATTCGCCCTGCGGGGCACGTCGCCCAAGACGCGCGCCGTGATGCAGGCCCTGATCGACTCGATCGAAGAGGACCAGCTCGACGCCTGAGGCGCGGCGCGCGGGGCATCGCGCGCCCAGGCAGTACGTGGGTATCGGCTCCGCCACTCGGCGCGGGCACGGGGAGAGGGCACCGCACACCGCGCCCGAGCGGTGTGCTTTTCGAGGGGTTTACCGGGTGGGGATCTTCCGCAACAGGCGTCGGCAGCACCAGCTCGAGGAGGAGATGGCGAAGCTGTGCGGCGAGCTGGACGCCGCGCTGCGCGGGCCGGCCCCGGCCGATGTGGACGAGCTGTTCAAGAGGGTGGCCGGCTACCTCACCGAGATGCGCGGCCGCCCCGTGCGGGTGCTGCGGCGCAACTTCCCGCCCGGTCTGTCCGGGCTGTGGCTGGACCGCGAGCACGAGGACGTCATCGTCGTCGTGCGCAGCACCAGCCCCTTCCACTCCCTGGTCATCCTGGGACACGAGATCTGGCACATGGTGCGCGGCCACTGCGGCACCCACGAACACGGTTCGCAGGCCGCGACCCGGCTGCTGGTGGACGTCCTCGGCCCCGGCCCGCTCGACCAGGCCATCCTCAGCGTCGCCGCGCGCACGCACGCCGTGCCCGGGGACGAGGCCGAAGCGGAGGCGTTCGGACGCCGGTTCGGCAGTCGGCTGCGCCGCCACGTGGAGCCCCACGCCGGCCAGCGCCCGCTCAACGGCCCCGGGCAGCGGATCCAGTCCTCCCTCGGAGGCTCTGAGGACTGATGGCCGATGCGGACTACTACATCCCGGCCGTGGCGCTCGCCCTGGTCTTCCTCGCCAAACTGCCGAACCTGACCCGCAGGTGGCGCAACCCCATGGTGCGCGGGGTCGCCGTGCTGACCTTCCTGATCGGCGCGGGGTTCTTCTTCGCGGCTCCCTCCACCATCCACTTCGTCAACCGGACCACGGGCGTCGACAACGTCTCGGCCCCGCTCGTCTACTCGCTCCTCACCGCGTGCAGCACCATGGCGATGGTGCTCCTGACCTACTGGCGCAGCGGCTTCGGCGAGGAGGTCCGGCGCCAGGTCCGCGGGTGGTTGTGGGGCGGCGCGCTCGTCATCGCGTCCCTCTCGGCGCTGTTCGCCTCGGGGGACGCGCCGAGCGAGCGGGTGCGGGACCTGGACACCTACTACGCGTCCGCCCCGGGCATCCGCGAAATGATCGTCCTCTACCTGCTCTGGCACACCGCGATCTACGCCACGCTCACCCGCACCTGCCGCCGGTGGTTGGGCGAGGCCGAGGGCTGGCTCCGGGCCGGTCTGAGCTGCCTGGTCGCCGGGTTCGGGCTCGGCGCCGCCTTCGGGGTCGCCAAGGCCGTCGCGCTCGGTGCCCGTTGGTCGGGCGTCGACCTCGACTACCTGAGCAGTGACCTCGCCCCGCCCGCCGCGGGCCTCGGCTCCCTGCTCTGCGCGGCCGGGTTCCTCCTCCCGCAGGGCGAGCGGGTCGACGCCTACCGGAACACCTGGAGGCGCTACCGGGAGTTGGCTCCGCTCTGGCGCGACCTGCGCGAGGTCGCCGGGCAGCCGGACCTGACGCTGACGCTGGGCCGTCCGTCGCTGGACGACCGGCTCGCGTACCGGGAGACGGACGTCCACGACCAGTTGATCGCCCTCGCCCCGTACTGCGATCCGGAGCTCATGGCGCGGGGGCGCGCGGTGGCCCTGCGCGCGGGGGAGGAGCCCGGGGCGGCCCGGGCCGCCGGAGCCGCTACCATGATCGCCGCCGCCATCGCGGCCAAACGGGAGGGACCGGACCCCATCGAGGGGGCCGACCGCGGCGCCGGGTTCGAAGCGGTCTCCCTCCTTCTGGGAGGGGGCGGCGACGAAATCGCGCGGGTGGCCCGGCACTATGGGGTGCTCTCCCGCCGGACGGTGGCCACCGTCCGGCCCCCCGCACCCGCACGGAAGGTCGCACGATGATGCGCTCGCAAGGCCTCGATTTCTACATACCGGGCGCCTTCCTGGTCGTCATCCTGCTGCTCCGGCTCCCCGCGCTGTGGCGCGACCCGCGCAACGAACTGCTGCGGTCCGTCTGCGCCGTGCTCGCCCTGGCGGTCTGCGTGGACTTCGCCACCGCCCTGCCCTCGCTCGTGGCGATCAACCGCTTCACCGGTGTGCCGAACGCCGCCGCACCGCTCGTGTACTCGCTGCTGACCGCGTTCTGCGGGGCGAGCATCGTCCTGATCATCCGGTGGAACGCGGGGCCCGAGAAGGCCGCCTGGGCGGCCCGGTGGACACGCCGCTGCTACCGAGTGACCGCGGCGGTCGTCGTCACGATCAACGTCCTGTTCGTGCTGGGCGACGCTCCGGTGGAGCGGCTCACCGACATGGACACCTACTACGCGTCCACGCCCTACATCCGCGAGATGCTCCTGCTCTACCTGCTGGCCCACACGGCGAACGGCATCATCGTGACGGCCCTGTGCTGGGTGTGGGCGCGGCAGGTGCACGGCGCGCTGCGCGCCGGACTGATCCTGATCTGCATCGGGCACCTCTTCAACCTGGGCTACGACGGGCTGAAGTTCACCGCGATCGTCTCCCGCTGGCTCGGTCACGACCGGGACTACCTCAGCGCCGGGGTCGCCCCCGTCGTCGCCTCGCTGTCCGTGATCCTGATCGGCGGCGGGTTCGTGCTGCCGCTGGCCTCGCAGCGCTGTTCGACCCACTGGGACCAGTGGCGCCGGTTCCGGCAGCTGCGGCCGCTCTGGAAGGAGCTGAGCGCGGCCACCCAGCACACGCGCGAGCTCGCCGAGGGCCCCCGCGCCTCCATCGAACTGCGCGTCACCCAGCTCGAGGCCGACATCCACGACGGGATCCTCACGGTCAGCCCCTACCTGGACGCGGAACTGCGCGCCCGCGCCCTGCTCCGCGCGCGCGAAACGGCAGGCTGCGCCGAGGAGGCCGAGGCCGTCGCGGACGCGGCCGCACTCGCCGACGCGGTCGTGGTGTGGGCCCGTCGCGTCCCGCTGCCCGAGGCGTCGGACCCGCTGCGGCAGAACCACCGCTCCGTACTCGTCTCTCCCGACGATCCCTCCGGTCTGGTGCGGATGTCCCGCGCGCTGTCATCGGACGTCGTCCGGTCCTTCCGAGAAGCGGCTGCGCTGCGGCACACCCCCGATATACCGGTGCCGCAACGCTAGCCGTCTCCGACCCGGGGAGAACTTCCTCCCCGGGCTTCGTGGCCACTAGAACATGTCAATGATCGATTGTGCAAGCGAAACGATCCTTGAATTTGACCTTTCGGAGTCCCCGCGTCCGGCACGGGTGGATTCGTCGTGCCTTGGGACCCTAAAACCCCCACTGGTCAGGTACTTGACCAGTGGAGGGGGTGCTTCCCCCAAGGTCGGAACCGGGGATTAATCGGTTCGTCCAGGGAAACGATCGTTGGTAGGGTTGCCGTCAGGCGAGCTGCCACCGCTGGATGCCGGTCCCGCCGGACGGTTGTTGGGTGACGGGGGAGCCGTCCGCGGCGGAAGCGGTGGTGAGGAGCAGCGCGCTCCTGCGGTTGGCCACCGAGTAGTCCCCGCCGCCGAGCGCGGTGAACAGCCAGCGCTGGCCGTCGCCGCCCGTGCAGGCGGCCTGGACGACGGCCGCACCGGCGGTGGTGGATCCGCCCTCCACGTCCGCGCACAGGTGCGAGAGGACGTTGGTCAGCGTGTAGGTCCCGTCGCCGCCCGGAGCCAGTTGCCACTGCTGGTTGGTGCCGCCGTGCGGGGTCCAGGTGATCAGCCTGGTGCCGGCGGAGGTGGAGCTCGCCGGGTCGTCGAGGGCCCGCCCGGTGGCGGTCAGCGTCCTGGTCCCGCCCAGCCGGTCCCCGTACACCTCGAACTCGTACAGGGAGTAGCCGTAGGCCGTGCCGCGCTGGGTCCCGTACATCCGGATGTAGCGGCCCGATCCGGAGAGGCCGACGAGGTCCTGGACCCCGCCGGCGCCGCTGGTCGTCGTGTACGCGGTGCGCCAGGTCGCGCCGTCGTCGGAGAGCTGGATCTGGAAGGACTTGCCGTACGCCGCCTCCCAGCGCAGCACCACGCGGTCGACGGACCGGGTGGAGCCCAGGTCGACCTGGAGCCACTGCGGGTCGGCGTAGGCGCTCGACCAGCGGCTGGCGGGGTCGCCGTCGGTCGCCGTGGCCGCCGGGAAGTTCGCCGTCTCGGTGCTGGAGGCGGTGGTGGGGCGGTTGCGGGCCAGGTTCCCGGGCTGGGCGAGCCCGGGCCAGGCGGGGTTGTGCCCGATCGTCGCGATGACCGGGGTGAAGGAGGCGTAGTCGCCCACCGGCTTCGGCGACCCCCAGGTCTGCTGGGCGAGGACCCGCAGGGGGTTGGCGATGCCCGCGGCGATCTGGTCCTGCGTCTCGGCGCCCGGGTTGTCGCACCACACGTGGATCAGCGAGCCGGGGTTCTTCGCGGGGTCGGTGAGGGTGGCGCCGCCCTCGAAGCGGTCGGGGGTCCAGCTCTCGTACATCCACTTGGTGTCGGGCTTGGCGCCGCCGAGCACGTAGTAGGTCGGCGTCCAGGACTCGTTGGCGACCTGGTGCCCGGCCGCGGCCAACTGCTGGGGCGTCAGCCCGTAGCCGTACCAGTACTCGACGAGGATGTCCGGGTGCGGCGTGATGGTGCCGTCCCCGGACTTGATGCCGTCGTTCCACATCCGGGTGGTCCTGCCGCCGGCCCGCACCAGGTCGTCGGCCCAGTTCACGAACCCGTAGTAGGTGTCCTTGGCGGTCGCGCCCGCGCCGTAGTGGGCGCGGGCGTAGGCGAGCAGCTGCGGGTACTTGGCGTAGTCGGTGACGTACTCGTCGGCGCCGATGTGCCAGTAGGCGGCCGGGAAGAGCGGCAGGTACTCCTGGACCAGGTCCTTGATCAGGGCGTACGAGGCGGGCAGCGACAGGTCGATGAAGTCGGCGCTGACCGCGCCCGAGCTGCTCTTGAGCTTCAGTTCGGGGTGGGCCGCCAGGATCGGGTTCATGTGCCCCGGGGTGTCGATCTCCGGCACGATCGTGACGTGGTACTTCTGCCCCAGCGCGATCAGGTCGGCGACGTCCTGCTTGGAGTAGTGGTCGGCGGAGACGATCTCGGGGTGCGTGGCGCTCTCCAGCCGGAAGCCGAAGGTGTCCGACAGGTGGAAGTGGAAGTAGTTGAGCTTGAGGTAGGCCAGCTCCTTGATGTGCTGCTCGACCCACTCCACGGTGAAGAACTTGCGGCCCTGGTCGATCATCAGGCCGCGCTCGGCCTTGGACGGCCAGTCCACCGCGGTTCCGGCGGGGATCGAGGAGGACTGGCGCAGCAGTTGCAGCACGCTGCGCGTGCCGTAGAAGGCGCCGGCGTCGGTCCCGGCCCGCAGGGAGAGGGTGGCCGCGACGGTCATCCGGTAGCCCTCGGCGGGCAGCGTGGCGTCCCCGAGCGCGAGCGCGATGTCACCGGTGGCGGCGGCGCCCGTGACGACGGCCACCGGACGCCCCGCGAGGGCCTCCAGGTCCTCCGCCAGGGTCCGCGCCTCGTCGAGGAGCCCGTCCGCGGAGGCGGGATCGACGACGATCCGGCTGGCGGCGGTGAAGGTGTAGGCGCCGGAGCCGGCCGTCCACTGGCGCAGGGCCGGAATCGTCCGGGGCGGCTCGGCGGCGGCCGCAGCGGCCGGAGCCGCGGTCGCGGGGGTGGCGGTCGCGGGTACGGCGAGTGCGGCCAGGGCCAGCACGGCGGCGATCAGGAATCTGAGCAGACGCATGGAAGTCCCCGAACGGTGGGTGGGAAGGGGAGTGCGTGTGGCGGGCAAAGTGCAGCGCAGTGCCGCGTTCATGTCAATAGGTGCTCGAAGCGGGCCGGTTGCGCGCACGATCACGCACGCCCCGCCCGGCGCACGCCCCGCCGTGTCGTAACCCGCGCGCCCGGTGGTCGCGGCCCGATAGTGGGTGCTGTGAGCGACACAGAACCCGCCGCGTGGTCCGGTCCCGAGGGGGCGCGCGCCTTCGCCTCGGTGGTGGCGGCCACGGACTGGCTGCTGGGGTACCCCTTCGTCCTACGGGCCCTGGCCGAGCGGATCGGCGCCGGGCACGTCCTGGTGGACTACGGCTGCGGGCCCGGCACCGTCGCCGCGCACGCCGCCCGGGTGCTCGGGGCCCGGGTGCTCGGCGTGGACACCTCCCCGCAGATGCTGGAGCTGGCCCGGGCCGCGGGGAGCGCGGTCGCGGAGTACCACCTGGTCGAGGACGGCCGGGCGGTGGGCCTCGCGGACGGCTGCGCCGACGCGGTGATGTGCAACCACGTGCTGGCCTCGCTGCCGACCGAGGAGGCCCTGCTCTCGGTGTTTGGCGAAGTCCGCCGACTGCTGCGCCCGGGCGGCCTGTTCGTGCTGCTGGCGACCGACCCCGCCCGCGCGGGGACGGAGTACGCCTCGCTGCGCATCGGGGAGCCCGGCGCGGTCTACGGCCCCGGCGAGCGGCTGACCGTACGGCTCCTGCGCACGGACGGCACCTGGCAGGACATGCCCAACCACGCGTGGCCCGTCGACGTCCTCCCGCCGCTGCTCGAACGCGCCGGGTTCGAGGACGTCGCGCAACACCACCCCACCGTGGAACAGGCGTTGCTCGTCGCCGACCCCGAACTCGTGCGCAGCCGCCCGTGGTCGGCGGAACGGGCCGCGCCGCCGCTGGTGGTCACCACGGCCCGGGCGCACTGACCAGCGGCGCGCGGACCGGGGGCCGGGAGGGCTTGCCCGGGCCCTGATCGTGGTGTTGGCTGCTGAGGTCGTCCGTGCGGCGCCGGTTCCGTTGGGGCCGGTCAACTCCGCACCGCTCAGGTGGCCTTGAAGGCTCGCCGTGACCGTGGAGCCGAGGCTGCGCATGACCGTCCCGACGCCGTCCTCCCGAGCGGCGGAGTCCCTCGCCGCGCGCCACCGGCTGGGCGCCCTGGAGCACACCTTCCGGCCCGAGAGCGAGGTCGGCCTCCAGGAGAAGTACCGCATCTGGTTCGTCATCGGCTCACTCGCCGGCATCGCCGCGCTGTTCGGCGGCGGGGTCCTGCTGTGGCTGGAGGTCAGCTGGGTGGGGGCGATGTACCCCCTGTGGATCGGCGTGCTGGCCGCGGTGGCGGTCGCCCGCAGCCCGCTGTTCCGCAAGGGCCTGGCCGCCAAGCGGTTGCACCTCTACGAGCACGGACTGGTCGTCGACAAGAACCGCGGCGCGCTCTTCGCCGTCCGCTGGGAGCGGGCGGTGCTCTACCAGGAGACCGTCCAGGAGGTGATCGACTACAAGGGCACGCGGACACCCGTCGGGCGCTCCCACGCCTCCGTGGTGGTCGCGCCGGGCGGGGAGCGGGTGCGGATCACGGACGTCTACGCGGGCTCGGCCACCTGGGGCCCCCTGCTCGCGGAAGCCGTCGCCCGCGCCCAGGCCGAAAAGGTGTGGCAGAAGGTGAGCGAGGGCGGGACGGTCCGCTTCGGTCCGCTCGCGCTGTCCCGCACCGGCGTCACGCACGAGTCCCGCGAGACGTTGCCCTGGGCGGAGGTCAGCGAGGTCGCCGCCCGCGGCGGCATGGTCTGCGTCTGGCGGACCGGCCTGACCAAGGCGTGGGCGGCCCCCCAGGCACCCAAGGTGCCCAACCTGCTGGTCTTCCTGACCATCGCGGACGCGCTGCGGCGTCCGTAGCCCGCTCCGGCGCCGCGGGCTCAGGGCCGGACGTGCTTGGCCACGAAGCGCCCGGCGGCGAACTCCACGGTGAAGCTGACCTGTTGCTCCTCGGACAGGGTCCGGGCGCCGCACTCGATGTCCGCGCGCTCGACGTACACGGCGTCCGGGGCCCCGTAGGGGACGAGGAACCCGTAGCCGCGGTCGCGGTTGAAGGACTGGACGAACCCCTTGATCCGGGCCCCGCCCGTTTCCTCGCAGGTCTCGTCCATGCGGCCTCCTTCGCGTCGGAGCGGGGCGGTGCGTGCCGTCCACTGTGGGGCGCGCGGGCGCCGGCCGCGCGCCGGGCGGGGCAGTCGGGTGAGTCCGCCGCACGCACGGGCGCTCCCCCCCCCCCCCCCGGGGCGGCCCGGCCGTCGGGCGCCGCACCCCGCCCCGTACGGTGAGCGCCACCACGCATCCAGGAGGAGCGCCATGAACGCGGTCGACTACCGGGGCCAGACGACGCTGATCACCGGGGCGAGTTCGGGCCTGGGGGAGGAGTTCGCCCGCCGCCTCGCCGAGCGCGGCTCCGACCTCGTGCTGGTCGCCCGCCGGGAGGACCGCCTGGAGCGGCTGGCGGCGGAGCTGTCGGCGGCGCACGGCGTCACGGTCGTCCCCGTCCCCATGGACCTCGGCGTGGACCGGGCCGGAGAGCTGCTCGCGCAGGAGCTGGACCGGCGCGGGCTCACGATCACCAGCGTGATCAACAACGCCGGCTTCGGCACCTTCGGCCCCCTCCACCGCGGGGACCCGGAGCGGCTGCGCCGGGAGATCGCGGTCAACGTCGCGGCGGTGGTCGGCATCAGCGGGGCCTTCGTCGACCGGCTGCGCGCCCACGGCAAGGGCGTGCTCGTCAACGTCGCGAGCACGGCCGCCTACCAGCCCGTACCGGGGATGGCGGTGTACGGCGCGAGCAAGGCCTTCGTCCTGAGCTTCACCGAGGCCCTCTGGCACGAATCCCGGGGCACCGGGCTGCGCGTGCTGGCGCTGTGCCCCGGAGCGACCCGCACCGAGTTCTTCGACGTCCTCGGCACGGACGGGGTGAGCGGCGGCACCCGCGTCCAGAGCGCCGGAGCGGTCGTCCGCACGGCGCTGCGCACCCTCGACCGCCGCAACCCGCCGCCCAGCGTCATACCCGGTGGCCTCAACCGGCTGATGGCCCTCGCCGGTCGCCTCCTGACCCGCCGACAGCTGGTCGTCTCGGTCGGCCGCGTCATGCCCTCGACGGACCCCGCCACCGGCTGACCCCGAGCGGGGGTCCGCCGATCGGCATCCTAGGGCGTGTTTCGAAAGTATCGCCTGGCTCGCGACGCCTGGTACCGCGCCTCGCGGCGTTGTCGGAACGCCCGATTACGTCCAGTAGGCGGGC
>NZ_JBHWLC010000002.1:230199-235589 GCF_042730635.1 Streptomyces sp. NPDC059917 | reverse complement strand
GGCTCGCGGACGCCCCGGACGCGGTCCGCGCCACCGCCCCGAGCGGGGCCCGCTTCGGCCACCCGGCGGCCGGGGGGCCGCCGGGTGCGCGGGGGGCGGACCGGCCGGGTACGGAGACCGGCGCGCCCGGGGGCGCGGGCGCGCCGGAGGCCGGGCGCGGCGGGGCGGAGCCCGGGGCGCGCACGCCCGTACTGGTGGCCGAGTTGATCGAGCTGAGGGGGAAGGGCCGGACCGGGGAGGCGCACGCACTGCTGTGCGAGGCCGCCCGGTGGGACGCGGCGCCGCTGGCCGGGCTGGCCCGGGAGCTGGAGCGGGCGGGGCTCGGCGCCGACTGGGCCACCCTGCTGTGGGAGGCGGCCTCGCTGCCCCCCGACCGACTGGCCGCCCTCGCCGCCGCCCTCAGCGACGCCGGTCGTACCGCCGACTGCGAGCGGCTGCTGCGCCAGGGCGCCGCCCGCCCGGCCCCGGAGATCGCCGAAGCGGCCCTCGCGCTCGGCGCGGCCGGCCGGTCCCGCGAGGCCGACGCCCTGCTGACGGCCTTCGTCCGGGTGCGCACCGCGGAGGAGGCGGCCGCCCTCGCGCGCCGGGATCCGCGCTGGTTCGCGCCGCGGTTGCTGGCGGCGGCCCGCGGGTTGGCCGGATCCGCCCACCGGGATCTCGTCCACGCCTTCCGGGTGGCCAAAATCGCCTCCACCGGCTGAGCCCACCGGGGCCGCCCCTCCCGGCCCTCCCGCCCCTCTGTCCGACTTGCGGCCCTGGCTGAACACAATCGACCGCTGTGCGACCTATGTTGATCGTCTCGGCCATCCGTGCGCGGTGGTCTTGCCCCGGAGTGTGACGAGGCTTACTTTCGACTCCCTACGCACACCGTCTACGTGCGTAGAGGCCGGCGTCCCGTCGCAAGGAGCAGCTCATGGCCCACCTCGTCCGCGCCGCGCTGGTCCAGGCCACCTGGACCGGCGACACCGAGTCGATGATCGCCAAACACGAGGAGCACGCGCGCAGGGCCGCCGCCCAGGGCGCGCGGATCATCGGGTTCCAGGAAGTCTTCAACGCCCCGTACTTCTGCCAGGTGCAGGAGCCCGAGCACTACCGCTGGGCGGAAGCCGTACCCGACGGCCCGACCGTCCGCCGGATGCAGGAGCTCGCCCGCGAGACCGGCATGGTCATCGTCGTGCCGGTCTTCGAGCTGGAGAGCGAAGGCTTCTACTACAACACCGCTGCCGTCATCGACGCCGACGGCAGCTACCTCGGCAAGTACCGCAAGCACCACATTCCGCAGGTCAAGGGGTTCTGGGAGAAGTACTACTTCCGTCCGGGAAACCTCGGCTGGCCCGTGTTCGACACGGCCGTGGGCAAGGTCGGCGTCTACATCTGCTACGACCGGCACTTCCCGGAGGGCTGGCGCGCCCTCGGCCTGGCCGGTGCCCAGCTCGTCTACAACCCCTCGGCCACCTCCCGGGGCCTGTCCGGCTACCTCTGGCAGCTGGAACAGCCCGCGTCCGCCGTCGCCAACGAGTACTTCGTCGCCGCCATCAACCGCGTCGGCCAGGAGGAGTACGGCGACAACGACTTCTACGGCACCAGCTACTTCGTCGACCCGCGCGGCCAGTTCGTCGGCGACGTCGCCAGCGACAAGGAGGAGGAACTCCTGGTCCGCGACCTCGACTTCGACCTGATCAAGGAGGTCCGCGACCAATGGGCCTTCTACCGCGACCGCCGCCCCGACGCCTACGGAGGGCTCGTACAGCCGTGACCGACCCGATCCCGCTCCACACCCGCCACCAGGCCGTCATGCCCGACTGGCTGGCCCTGTACTACGACCGCCCCATCGAGCTCACCCACGGCGAGGGCCGCCACGTCTGGGACGCCGACGGCAACCGCTACCTGGACTTCTTCGGCGGCATCCTCACCACCATGACCGCCCACGCCCTCCCCGAGGTCACCAAGGCCGTCGCCGACCAGGCGGGGCGGATCATCCATTCCTCCACCCTGTACCTGAACCGGCCGATGGTCGAACTCGCCGAGCGGGTCGCCGCCCTGTCCGGCATCCCCGACGCCCGGGTCTTCTTCACCACCTCCGGCACCGAGGCCAACGACACCGCCCTGCTGCTGGCGACGACGTACCGCCGCTCCAACCAGGTCCTGGCGATGCGCAACAGCTACCACGGCCGGTCCTTCGCGACCGTCTCCATCACCGGCAACCGCGGCTGGTCCCCGACCAGCCTCTCGCCCCTCCAGACGTACTACGTCCAGGGCGCGGTGCGCCACCGCGGGCCCTTCGCGGCGCTGTCCGACGCCGACTTCACCGCCGCCGCCCTCGCGGACCTGGAGGACGTGCTCGGCCAGGCGCGCGGCCAGGTGGCCGCCCTGATCGCCGAACCGGTGCAGGGCGTCGGCGGCTTCACCTCCCCGCCCGACGGGCTCTACGGCGCCTTCCGCGAGGTCCTCGACCGGCACGGCATCCTCTGGATCAGCGACGAGGTGCAGACCGGCTGGGGCCGTACCGGCGAGCACTTCTGGGGCTGGCAGGCCCACGCCCAGAACGGTCCGCCGGACATCCTGACCTTCGCCAAGGGCATCGGCAACGGCATGTCCATCGGCGGCGTCGTCGCCCGCGGCGAGATCATGAACTGCCTGGACTCCAACTCCATCTCCACCTTCGGCGGGTCCCCGGTCACCATGGCCGCGGGCCTGGCCAACCTCGGCTACCTCCTCGAACACGACCTCCAGGGCAACGCCCGCCGGGTCGGCGGCCTGCTGCTGGAACGGCTGCGCGCCGTCACCGCCGGCGTGCCCGCCGTACGGGAGGTGCGCGGCCGAGGCCTGATGGCCGGCATCGAACTGACCCGCCCCGGCAGCGACCAGGCCGACCCGGAAGCGGCCGCGGCCGTCCTGGAGGCCGCCCGCACCGGAGGACTGCTCCTGGGCAAGGGCGGCGGCTACAACACCAGCGTGCTGCGCATCGCACCACCGCTGTCCCTCACGGTCGCCGAGGCGGAAGAGGGCGCGGAGATCCTCGCCGAAGCCCTGCGCACCCTCGACTAGGGCCGTCCGGCACGTGACCGCACGCAACTACAGACGGGGGAGGGCCACATGCCCCACCGCACCCTGATCACCGGCGGCCTGGTCGTCACGGCCGCCGACGAGCTGCACGCCGACGTCCTGATCGAGGACGGCCGGATCGCCGCGCTCGCCGCGCACGGCTCGGCGGCGGCCGCCGCGTGGACGGCCGACCGGACGATCGACGCGAGCGGGAAGTACGTCATCCCCGGCGGCGTCGACGTCCACACCCACATGGAGCTGCCCTTCGGCGGCACCGCCGCCTCCGACACCTTCGAGACCGGCACCCGGGCCGCCGCCTGGGGCGGCACCACCACCATCGTGGACTTCGCCGTGCAGAGCGTGGGCCGGTCCCTGCGCGAGGGACTGGACACCTGGTACGCGAAGGCCGACGGCAACTGCGCCGTCGACTACGCCTTCCACATGATCCTCTCCGACGTCAACGAGGGCACCCTCAAGGAGATGGACCTCCTCGTCGAGGAGGGCATCACCTCCTTCAAGCTCTTCATGGCCTACCCGGGCGTCTTCTACAGCGACGACGGGCGGATCCTGCGCGCCATGCAGCGCTCCGCGCACAACGGCGGGCTGATCATGATGCACGCCGAGAACGGCATCGCGATCGACGTGCTCGTCGAACAGGCCCTGGCCCGTGGCGAGACGGACCCGCGCCACCACGGCGAGGTCCGCAAGGTGTTGCTGGAGGCGGAGGCCACCCACCGCGCGATCCAGCTGGCGAGGGTCGCGGGCTCCCCGCTGTACGTGGTCCACGTCTCGGCCGAGGAGGCCGTCGCCGAGTTGGCGGCGGCCCGGGACAAGGGCCTGCCGGTCTTCGGCGAGACCTGCCCGCAGTACCTCTTCCTGTCCACCGACAACCTGGAGGAGCCCGACTTCCAGGGCGCCAAGTACGTCTGCTCCACCCCGCTGCGCCCCCGCGAGCACCAGGCGGCGCTGTGGCGGGGCCTGCGGACCAACGACCTCCAGGTGGTCTCCACGGACCACTGCCCCTTCTGCTTCCGCGGCCAGAAGGAGCTGGGCCGCGGGGACTTCTCCAAGATCCCGAACGGGCTGCCGGGGGTGGAGAACCGGATGGACCTCCTGCACCAGGCCGTCCTGGACGGGCACATCAGCCGCCGCCGCTGGATCGAGATCGCGTGCGCGACCCCGGCCCGGATGTTCGGCCTCTACCCCAAGAAGGGCACCATCGCGCCGGGTTCCGACGCCGACGTCGTCCTCTACGATCCGCACGCCGAGCAGGTCATCTCCGCCGAGACGCACCACATGAACGTGGACTACTCGGCGTACGAGGGCAGGCGGATCACCGGACGCGTCGACACGGTTCTCTCGCGCGGCGAACTCGTCGTCGATCGGCGCGAGTACACCGGCCGGGCCGGCCACGGGGCCTTCGTAGCGCGTTCCACCTGCCAGTACTTGTAAGGCCAGCACCTGTAAGGGCAGTACCTGTAAGGCCAGCACCTGTAAGGAGAGTCCCCGCATGGACTTCGGCCTCGTCCTCCAGACCGACCCGCCCGCCTCCCAGGTCGTCAGCCTCATGAAGCGCGCCGAACGCAACGGCTTCCGCTACGGCTGGACCTTCGACTCCGCGGTCCTGTGGCAGGAACCGTTCGTCATCTACAGCCAGATCCTGGCCAACACCCAGCGGATGCACGTCGGGCCGATGGTCACCAACCCGGGCACGCGCACCTGGGAGGTCACCGCCTCCACCTTCGCCACCCTCAACGACATGTACGGCAACCGCACGGTCTGCGGGATCGGCCGCGGCGACTCCGCCATGCGCGTCGCGGGCCGCGCCCCGAACACCCTGGCCCGCCTCGGCGAGGCCATGGACGTCATCCGGGACCTGGCGGAGGGCCGCGAGGCGCAGGTCGACGGCAATCCGATCCGCATCCCCTGGATCACGGACGGGAAGCTGCCGATCTGGATGGCGGCGTACGGGCCGAAGGCCCTGGCCCTGGCCGGGCAGAAGGCGGACGGCTTCATCCTCCAGCTCGCGGACCCCTTCCTCACCGAGTGGATGATCAAGGCGGTCCGCCAGGCCGCCGCGGACGCGGGCCGCGACCCCGCCTCGATCACCATCTGCGTGGCGGCCCCCGCCTACGTGGGCGAGGACCTGGCCCACGCCCGCGACCAGTGCCGCTGGTTCGGCGGCATGGTCGGCAACCACGTCGCCGACCTGGTCTCCCGCTACGGCGAGCACTCCGGCCTGGTGCCGGAGGCGCTCACCGAGTACATCAAGTCCCGCCAGGGCTACGACTACAGCCACCACGGCCGCGCCGGGAACCCCTCCACCGACTTCGTCCCCGACGAGA